>NZ_JAZHYN010000001.1:0-204680 GCF_036576025.1 Methylocystis borbori
GACAGGCGCGCCGCTTGAGGCCAGGGACGTGCGCCCGGCGGACGGCGCCTATCTGCTGGAGGCCTTGCCACAGGCGACCGACCTCGGCGCGGCGGCCTCCGGCCTCCTCGCCTCCGCCATGGCCGCGCTCGGCCTCATCCTCGCCGCCGCGGGTCTGCAGGCCTGCGCCACCGCCGTCGGCCATGACGCCTTCTACCGACTGCGCGGCGAGATCGACCTCACGAGCCGGCGTCTCGCCATCAGCCGGGTGACGCTCGTCGCCGTCTCGACGCTCGGCTATGCGGCGAGCCTCACCGGCCTCGTCGCGCCGGCGACGCTGGTCGCGGCGGCGCTCGCCATCTCCGCCGCCTGCGTCGCCCCCTCGCTGGCGCTGGCCTTTTGGCCAAGGGCGGGGGATCGCGAGGCTCTGGCCGCTCTCGCTGGCGGGGTCCTTGGCCTCACGGCGTCGCTCGCGGCCGCCCCACCCAATGGCCGCATCGAAATCTACGCGCTCGCGGGGCTCGCCGGCGCGGCGCTGGGTCTCGCGAGCGGCGTCATGTCAGGGCTCGCCGGGGGCAAGGAAAAGCCCGCCGCCAGGGCGTTCATCGCCCGCATGCTGCATGGGGACGCCCCGATGTTCGAGCCCGATAAAGGGGCCTGAGCCGCGCCCTCCTCGCGCCACGGCCAAGCCCCAGGCCGACGCGCCTCTGTCCTTCGCTATTTTTTCTGCTATAAGGCGCTCGCACGCCCCGGTCCGCCGGGGCGGCGCCGCTTTGAGGCGACCGCGCTGGACGACATCCCGGCCTTGGCCGCCGCTCGCGGATCAACCTGAAAACATAAGGAAAATTCGATGTCGATCACGGCGGAGCGCAAGCAGGCGCTCATCAAGGAATATTCCACCAAGGCCGATGACACGGGCTCGCCCGAAGTTCAGGTCGCGATCCTCACCGAGCGCATCGCCAATCTGACCGAGCATTTCAAGACGCATGTGAAAGACAATCACTCGCGTCGCGGCCTTTTGAAGCTCGTGTCGCAACGCCGCCAGCTTCTCGACTATGTGAAAGTGCGCGACGAAGCGCGCTATAAGACTCTGATCGAGCGGCTCGGCATTCGCCGTTAAGTCGGCCTCCCCCGAAGGCGGCGCATCCTGCGCCGCTTTCGCCTTTATGGCGCGCCGAGGGCGGCGCGCATTCCAACGCGTGAAGTCATGGCAGGATCGCCGGACGCTGCGTCGACGCTTAACGCATCATCGTTTCCGCAGCTTCTCGCCGTCTTGCTCATGACGAACCGTTGGTTCATCTGAGAAAGACACAGCATGTTCCAAATTCATCGTGAAGAACTCGACTGGGCCGGGCGCAAGCTCGTGCTCGAGACCGGCAAGGTCGCCCGCCAGGCCGACGGCGCCGTCGTCGCTACCTGGGGCGAGACCACCGTTCTCGCCACCGTCGTCTCCGCCAAGGCGCCCAAGCCAGGCCAGGACTTCTTTCCGCTCACCGTCAATTATCAGGAAAAGGCCTTCGCCGCGGGTCGCATTCCCGGCGGCTATTTCAAGCGCGAGGGACGCCCGTCGGAGCGCGAGACGCTGGTCTCCCGCCTCATCGACCGGCCGATCCGGCCGCTGTTTCCCGACGGTTATCGCAACGACACGCAGGTGATCGCCACCGTGCTGTCGCATGATCTCGAAAACGACCCCGACATTCTCGCCCTGGTCGCGGCCTCGGCGGCGCTGACGCTCTCGGGCGTGCCCTTCATGGGCCCCATCGGCGGCGCGCGCGTGGGCTATGTCAACGGCGCGCTGAAGCTTAATCCGACGATTGAGGAGATGAAGCTCTCCGATCTCGATCTCGTCGTCGCCGGCACCCAGGACGCCGTGCTGATGGTCGAGTCGGAAGCAAAGGAGCTTTCCGAGGAGACGATGCTGGAGGCGGTGATGACCGGCCACCGCGGCTTCCAGCCGGTGATCGACGCCATCATCCGCCTCGCCGAGCGCGCCGCGAAAGATCCGCGCGACCTCGTCCTCCCCGACACGTCGGAAATCGCCCGCGCCGTCGCCGAGGTCGCCGAGGCCGATTTGCGCGCGGCCTATCAGCACACCGTGAAGCAGGAGCGCTACGCCGCCGTCGACGCGGTGAAGGCGAAAGTGCTGGCGGCGCTTTTCCCCGAAGGCGGCGAGGCGAAATACACCAAGGAGCAGGTCGGCGAAATCTTCAAGGAGCTGCAGGCCAAGGTGGTGCGCTGGAACATTCTCGACACCGGCCTGCGCATCGACGGCCGCGACGTGAAGACCGTGCGCCCGATCGTCGCCGAAGTCGGCCTCTTGCCGCGCACGCATGGCTCCGCGCTCTTCACCCGCGGCGAGACGCAGGCGCTCGTCGTCGCGACGCTCGGCACCGGCGAGGACGAGCAATATGTCGATTCGCTCGAAGGGACGTATAAGGAGCGCTTCCTGCTCCACTATAACTTCCCGCCCTATTCGGTCGGCGAGACGGGCCGCATGGGCTCGCCCGGGCGCCGCGAGATCGGCCATGGCAAGCTCGCCTGGCGCGCCATTCGTCCGATGCTGCCGGCGGCCGCCGAATTCCCCTATACGCTGCGCGTCGTCTCGGAGATCACCGAGTCGAACGGCTCCTCCTCCATGGCGACGGTCTGCGGCACCTCGCTCGCGCTGATGGACGCCGGCGTGCCGATCAAGGCGCCGACGGCCGGCATCGCCATGGGCCTCATCCTCGAAGGCGAGCGATTCGCCGTGCTCTCCGACATTCTCGGCGACGAGGATCACCTCGGCGACATGGACTTCAAGGTCGCGGGCACGTCGAACGGCGTGACCTCGCTGCAGATGGACATCAAGATCGCCGGCATCACCGAGGAGATCATGCGCGTCGCCCTCGGCCAGGCGAAGGACGGACGCCTCCACATCCTCGGCGAAATGGCGAAGGCGATCACCAGGTCGCGCGCGGAGCTTGGCGAATTCGCGCCGCGCATCGAGACGATGAAGATCGCGACCGACAAGATCCGCGACGTGATCGGCTCGGGCGGCAAGGTCATTCGCGAGATCGTCGAAAAGACCGGCGCCAAGATCAATATCGAGGACGACGGCACGGTGAAGGTCGCCTCCGCCGACGCCAATTCGATCAAGGCGGCGATCGCCTGGATCAAATCGATCGCCTCCGATCCCGAGGTCGGCATGATCTACGAAGGCACGGTGGTGAAGACCGCCGATTTCGGCGCCTTCGTCAATTTCTTCGGCGCCAAGGACGGCCTCGTCCACATCTCGCAGCTCTCCAAGCAGCGCGTGGCGAAGACGACCGACGTCGTCAAGGAAGGCGACCGCGTGAAGGTGAAGCTTCTCGGCTTCGATGATCGCGGCAAGGTGCGCCTCTCCATGCGCGCCGTCGATCAGGAGACCGGCGAAGACCTCGAGGCGAAGGAAAAGGCCGAAGCGACCGGGGGAGAGTGAGGCGCTCGCCGCGCGCTCCTTTCGGTTACGTCAACGCATCATGGCCGGGCTTGTCCCGGCCATTTTCGTCTCGGCACGCCGTTAATCCACGCGCACCCTCTCCACGTCAAGGCCGGGCATGACGGTTGAGAAGTTGTGGGATACAAGTCGGGCGCAGCACGGTTAGGCCAAGTCATGCGACGCCTTCCGCGCTCTCTCGCCTTTGGAATTGGTTCGCATTCATGATCGAAAAAATTCTCCCTCTGACTTTTCTCGTTTTTGCGCTTCCGGCTTATGCGCAAGCGCCCGACTATTCGCGCGTCCTCTCCTCGGTCACGCTCTCCTTCGAGGGCGGCGATATGGACCGCGCCGTGCTCGTCGAGAATGGCGACACGGGCGCCGATCTTTACATCTACCGCGCGCTGGAGCCCTCGCGCGAGGCGTCGCCGAAGCCCGCGCTCGTCAAGAAGGACGCCGCCTGGAGCGGCGCCATGTGGGGCCAGCTCCCCTCTCTCGACACAAACGCCAAGGGCGCGCTGCTGATAAAATCCGGCAATGACTCCATCGGGCGCGACCGCTGGAGCCAGACGCTCACCGTCCTCTATCGCAACAAGGAATTCATCGTCGCCGGGATGACGCGCGAGACGCGCGATACGCTCGATTTGAAGAACCATCATTCCTGCGATCTGAATTTCCTGACCGGCAAGGGCCTGCGCGACGGCAAGCCGGTCGCGATCAAGACGCCCGCGCCCAAGCTCGCCGACTGGTCCGACGATAAGCCGCCCGAGGCCTGCGCCTTTTAAAACCTTCAAGCGCGCCGCCACATAGGCCGTTCCCGGGAAGTGTGCGCGCGCACGGAATTTTTCGCGCGAATATGGCGCCATGCGTCTGAGTGAATATCTCTCCCTATGGAGGTATCGCCATGTTCGCCCGTCTGCTCTGCATCGCGGTCTCGGTGACCATCGCCATCGCGAAGCTGAAATCGTCCTCTGAGTCGTAAGGCCGCCGCCTGCGGCTTTTCTTGAGCTTGCCAATTGGCGCAAGCGACCCGACTATCGCCTCGGATTGAGGGAGCTTGCAATGTCCGAGGGAACAGACGCCAAGGGCGCGCAGCGTCTGCGGCTCGATGCCGACATATCCTTTCTGGCGCGGCTCGCTCTTACGATCGTCTTCATCGCGCTGACTTTCTGGATCGCGGCCCCCTTTCTCTCGGCACTGACATGGGCGCTGGTCATGGCGGTGGTCTTTTCAAGAGCGCATCGCTTCATCGAGCGCTGGTTTCGTCCTTCCATCGCGGCTGGGCTGTCCGTGCTGATCGTCGCTCTCATCGTCGTCGCGCCGCTTCTCCTCGTGTCGCAGCGGCTGATCAATGAGGCGATCGTCGGCGCCGCCTATGTTCAGGAGGAGATCGCCAAAACCGACTGGGCAAAATTCCTCGCGGAGCACCAATGGCTGCAAAGCCTCTATGAATTGATCGGCGCGCAGATCGATCTCCCAGCCATTTTGCAAAAATCGGCCGCGACTCTCACCAACGCCAGTGGGACGATCATCCGCCAGTCCACCGGCCAGGTTCTGACGGTCTTGCTCGCCTTCTATCTGCTGTTCTTCTTCCTTCGCGACAGAGTCGCCGCGCTCGATATGTTGACGCGCCTCTCGCCCTTCTCGCGGGCGGAGACGGACCGGCTCGTCGAGCGCGCCGATGACACGATCTACGCCATCATTTACGGCGCGCTTGTCATCGCCGCGCTTCAGGGCGCGCTGGGCGGCTTCATGTTCTGGTGGCTCGGCTTTCCGGCGCCGGCCTTATGGGCGCTGATCATGGGCCTGTTGTCGATCGTTCCCGTGCTCGGCACATTCGTCGTCTGGATACCGGCGACCGTCTATCTCGCGATCGAGGGACGCTGGGCCGACGCCGTCACCCTCGCCGTCTGGGGCGGCGTGGTGATCGGCAGCGCCGACAATCTCGTGCGTCCCCTGCTTATCGGCGAGGGCGTGCGGCTTCACACGGCTCCGACTTTCATCGCATTGCTCGGCGGGCTGTATCTTTTCGGCGCCGCCGGCGTCGTGCTCGGGCCTATCGTCATGACGCTTACCGCGCTGATGCTGGAGTTCTGGCGCGAGCGCGCCGCGGCGGAAGAGGATCGCGCGGCGTAAAGACGAGGAGCGTCACGCTCCGGCGACAGCGCGCGCGAAAGCGGCGTCGAGCGCCGCCTCCTCGGCTTCGACGACCCGCGCATTTTGCGTCCAGATCAGGAAGCAGCGCGGGCGCTTGCCTGGATAGAGCGGCGCGACCGCCGCGCGATAAAGCGCGAGCTGCCGCAAATGCGCGTCGTCGAGAACGGCGCACGGACGCCCGGTCTTGAAATCGGCGATGAGAATCTCGCTCGGCGTGACCGCAAGCCGGTCGATGCGGCCGGAAACCCCGACGCCATTCTCTAGAGCGCGCTGCGAAAAAGTGGATGCCGGTTTTTCGCGTAAAGCGCGCTCTAAACTTTCAGAGTCGATCACGTTATCCGCATTGGGGCGATTCCGCCCAAATGCGGCGTGATCTAGCGTCGCGACAATATCGACTTCCGCGGTCGAATCCGGTCCAAAAAGCGCGGCGAGACGCGCATCCGCGATCACGTCCAGCGCGGATTTCGCAAGTTCCGCGCGTCGCTCCGCATCGAGGAAGCCGCCGCGCACGACGAGAAAACGTTGCGCCGCCTTCTCGCGATGTTCCGGCGCGCAAGCGGGAAGATGCTGCAGAAGCGCATGCGCCAGGCGTCCATAGAGGAGACGCTCGGCGTCGGCGCGGCTTCTCGCGGCCATCTCGCCGAGCGAGGGCGCGGCGTCGGCGCCCGCGAGCGCGCTCGACGGCCGCAAGGGCGGCGCGGGCGCGGCTTCCGGCGCCGCCGGCGTCGTCGCGAAAGAAGGGATGTCGACATCGCCCGACGACGACGCCATGCGCGCGAGATCGAAACGCGGCGGCGCTTCGCCGCGCCGCAGGATCGTCGATTCGGAATCGAAAGGATCGGGCAAATTCTCGCAGCTCGCTTCGAGCGCGTTGCGGATCGACTGATGCCAGCATCCGGCGGCGGGACCGCTAGGACCGTGACAGCCGCTGATGTAAAGCCGCTCTTCAGCCCGCGTCAGCGCGACATAGAGGAGGCGCTGATGCTCCGCGCGCTCGTCCCGCCGATGCGCCTCGCGCGCCTGCGCCAGCGCCGGCGGATCGCTCTCCTTGCCGAGCGACCAGGCGAGCGGCGCATCTTCCTCTGCGCCGAGCCTGTAGAGCTTCGGATCGTGCTTGCCGGCGGGCGCGCCGCATGTATCGGGCAGAAACACGATCTTCGCCTCGAGCCCTTTCGCCGCATGGGCGGTCATCACGCGCACCGCGCCGCCGACCATCTCCATGTCGCGCTTGATCGAAAGGTCGAGCGATTCGACCGTGGCGAGAAAGCTCGTGAGCGAAGACGGCTGTTCGCGCTCGAAGCTCGCCGCGAGTTTTAGGAATTCGTCGATGGCGTCGTCGGCTTCGGCGCCGAGGCGCGCGACCAATTGTTTGCGGCCCCCGCCCGGCCCGAGGACTCCGCTGTAGAAATCGAACGGGGTCTGTGCGGCCGCGCGCGCAAGTTCATTGAGACGCTGCGCCGCGGCGCGAAAGCGCGCGTCGTCCGATTGCGCCAGGGCGGCATATAGAGAAGTGGGCCGATGCGGCGCGAGCGCGATCAGATCGTCGTCGTCAAAGCCGAAGAAAGGCGATTTCAACAGTGTCGCCAGCGTCAGATCGTCGTCGGGAAGCAGCGCCGCGCGCCCCAGCGCGACGAGATCATTGACGGCGATATGGGCGGCGAGATCGAGCCGGTCGGCGCCCGCGACCGGCACATGCTCGCTTTTCAGCGCGCGGATGATCGCCTCGAAAAGCGCGCCGCGCTTGCGCACAAGGATGAGAATGTCGCCCGCCCGTACCGGACGCGGCGCGCCCTTGTCCTCGACGCATTCGCCGTTCTCGGGCGCGAGCAGCGCCTTGATCTTTCGCGCGAGTTTATGGGCGAGCCGCTCCGCCGGATCATTCGCATCGGCGTAATCGAGCGGCAGGCGCCAGTCGGCCGGCTCCTCGGCTTTCGTCTGACCAATGGGCTCCCAGATTTCGATGAGCGCCGGGACGTCGTGCTTCCAGGATTCATGTCTTGGCGCGGGTTCCTCGGGGTCGGCGCAAAGACCCAGGCGGTTTTCCTCAAGCGCGAAAATATCGTCGACGGCCTGGAGCACGCCCGGCGCAGAGCGGAACGACTGGGTGAGCCGCACCCATTGGAAACGCATCTCGACAGTCTCGAAACGGCGTTGGAAATCGCGCCGCATTTCGTCGAAACGCCAAGGCGCCGCGCCTTGAAACGAGAAGATCGATTGCTTCTCGTCGCCGACGGCGAAGAAGCTGCGCGCGCGCTTCCCCGTTGCGGCGCGCGCGCCGACGCCCGCGCAGAATTCGTCGGCGATCGCGGCGAGTATGTCCCATTGCTTCGCGCTCGTGTCCTGCGCTTCGTCGAGCAGAATATGGTCGATCTGCGAATCGAGCTTGTAGAGCACCCAGGAGGGACTCGACCGAAAGAGCAGCCGGCGCGCGCCTTCGATGAGATCGTCGTAATCGAGCAGGCCGCGCAGCCGCTTGGCGCGCTCATATTCGGCAAGAATGGCGTCGCCGATTTGCGCGAGCGCGAGCGAACGCTCGGCCGCCGCCGCCGCCTTGCGCTTTTCAATGAGCGGCGCGAGCCGGTCGCGCTCGGCCTCCATACGCGCGAGGAGTTGAGGTTCGCCCTTAGCGAGACCGGCGGTGACGATTTTCGTTTTTCCGACCCCGCGCGGCTCGCCTTTCTGGGTGAAGAAGGCCGAGAGATAGGCGTCGATGCAGGAAGGATGCGGCGCTAGCGCATAGGCGGCCTCGAGCGAATCGGCGAGCTTGCGATCATTGCTTGAGCCGCCGCGCAGCATCGCGGCGAGCGCCGGCCATGCGTCCGGCGCCTCGCCCTCCTCGATCATCGCCGCTTCGACACGCGCCAGCGTCTCGTCGGGACGCAAGCCGAGCGCGGCGTTAAGACGCGCCGCATAATCGTCGCGTTCGCCGATGCGCGCGACGGTCGCGCGATGCCGCAGCAGCTCTTCGCAAAGCGCGTTGAAGCCCGCGCCCGACGTCTCGCGCGCGACAAGCTCCAGCGCGCCGTGCAAGGCGCCGCGCGCGCGTATGGCGCCTTCCAGAGCGCGGCGGCGCGCGGCCTCCATCAGCTCCGCCCGCTCCATATCCTCGACGACGCGAAAGGCGGCGGGAACATTCGCCTCGAAGGGAAAGATATGCAGCAGCTTCTCGCAGAAGGCGTGAATCGTCTGAATCTTGAGGCCGCCCGGCGTCTCGACGGCATGGGCGAAAAGCTTGCGCGCGAAATCGAGGTCCTGACGCGAAGCGGCCGCCGCGCCGATTCTCGCGATGCTTTCCGCAAGTTGCGCGTCGTCCAGCGTCGCCCATTGCGCCAGCGCGTCGAAGACGCGCGCCGCCATATTGGCGGCCGCCGCCTTCGTATAGGTGAGGCAGAGGATTTGCGAAGGCCGCGTCCCTTCGAGCAGCAAACGCAGCACGCGTTGCGTCAGCACATGCGTCTTGCCAGAACCCGCATGCGCCGAGACCCATGCCGAAGTTCGCGGATCGGACGCCATGCGCTGGCGCCGCTCTGTTTCGCTGGCGACGGGCCGCGCGTTCATGCGCCGTCTCCGCCGCCGCGCATCCATTCCTTCACGCGGGCGAGATGATCGTAGTCGCCGACATCGCTCATGAAAGCGGGATGCGGACGCGAAGCGTAGGGCGTCGCCGCGTTGCGAAATTGCGAAAGCAGCTTTACGGCCTCGGCGCGATGCTCGGCGACGACATCGGGTAAGCTTTCGTCTTTCCACCCAAGCCAGCGCGTCTCGCCGCCATTCTTCAGTCCGACATAGGCGGCGCCGGAAACCTGCCGCGCGCCGACCGCCTCGAAAGCGCCCGCTTCGATCATCGCGGCTTCAAGCGTCAATTGCGGCGACCAGCCGACCCTGACCTGCTTGTTGGACGGCGGCGCGCCGGTCTTGTAGTCGAAAACATAGGCGCGGCCCTCCGCATCGACCTCGATGCGATCGGCGACGGCCGTGAGAAGAAAGCTCGCGCCATCTTCGAGCGCAAGCGTCATTTTTCCCTGTGTCTCGATGAAAATTTCGCGATCCTCGTCGCGGCGCTCTCGTTCGAAGGCGAGCGCGTGGTCGAGCCCGGCCTCGAGGCGCGGCCATTGAAAACTGAGGAAAGCGGGATCGCTCATGAAGCCGCCAAGCTTCTCGCGCGCAAAGACGAGCAGCGTTTCGCGCGCGTCGAGAGGCAGGGCGCCGCGCGGATGGCGCTTAACGAATGCGGCGAGCGCTTCATGGATGGCCATGCCGATTTCGCGCGCGCCGAGCTCCAGGCCGAGCGGCGGCAGCGGCGCGAGCTTCAGCACATATTCGGCGAAGATGGCGTAGGGATCGCGCCGCAGGCGCTCGACGCGGGTCACGCTTAAACGCTGCGGCCGCAGTTCGACGGGCGGGCGCGGCTCCGGCCGCGAAATCGCGATCGTCTCCTTCGGGCGGTCGAGCGCGGCGGCGATGGCGAGCATGGCGTCGCCGCGCGCCTTGCAATTGGCGAAAGCTTCGCCTGCGAGCGCGGAAAGCCGCGCGAGAAAGCGCGAGGGGACGGTTGGCGCGCCGTCGCGCTTTACGGCGCGGCTCACCACAACCCTCGCGGCGCCGAGCGCCATGACGAAATCATGCGCGCTCTGGCCGATGCGCCGTTCCGGCGCCATGAGGCCGAGTTGCGTACGCATGGAGCGATTGAGAAAGGCCCCCGTATCGGTCTGCGGCGGCCAAACGCCTTCATCGAGCCCGGCGAGCAGAATGAGATCGGCCTCGATCAGGCGCGCCTCCAACGGCCCCAGAATCTTGAGGCGCGGATGCGCGCGCCTCGGTCCGCGCAAAGTCGCCTCGAAAGCGACGCGATCGAACAGCGCCGCATAGCTTTGCGCGTCAAATCCCGGCGGCGCTTCGGCGCGCGCGAGCCGGTCCAGAAGCTCGAAGAGCGTCGCCGCGTCTTCGTCGCCGCTCTCTTCTTCGCTCGCGATCAGGGCTTCAAACGCGGCGCGATGCGCCTCGGCCCGCGCCGCGAGCGAAGCGTTCGTCGCAAGGGCCGCCAAAGGCGCGAAAGCGGCGTCGAGGCGCGTCAGCATATCTTCAACGGCGCACCAATCGTCATCGCCGATGCGCCGCGCCGCCGGATGCGCATGCGGCGAGCGCGCCATCTCGCGCGCCGCCGCGACCTCAGCCGCCCAGCGGCCGTCAGGCGACGCGACGCTGCGCAACACGCCAATCTCGATAAGCGGCGCGAGCGCGGCGATGCGGCCGCGGGCGAAGCCCAGCCGCGTCAGCGGATGCGCGAAGAGCGCCGCGGCATTGACGGCGCTCGCGCCATCGGCGCCGATCGCGGCGACGAGCCGCGCCAGCGCGCCGATCGGCGTCGTCGCCAGCGGCTTGCCGCCGGAATCGTCGATCTCAATCTCGAAGCGTCGTAGCTCCACGGCGACGCGCCGCGCGATGTTACGATCGGGCGTGACGAGCGCCGCCGTGCGGCCCGGGGTGTCCAACGCCTCGCGCATGAAAAGCGCGAGCGTCAGCGCCTCGAGCCGCTCGTCGGACGCCTCCAAAACGACGACGTCTTCCAGCGCCGCCGCAAAGCCAGCGCCCTCGTCAGCGCGATAGTCGCGCCAGGCGGAGGTGGCGTCCGCCGGCAGCATCGCCTGCGAGACAAGCGCGCGCCGCGCCGCGAGCGCCGGCGCAAGACGCCCGAGTTCGCACGCCTCATCGCGCGCCGCGCCCATGGTCGCAAGCAGCCGTTTCAGCATGGTCTGCGGATGGGTGAAGGCCGGTTCGCCAGGCTTCTCGCCCTGCCCGACGCCCAACCAGGCGCTTTCGCTCATGAGTTGATCGAGGCCGGGCAGAACGACGGCGCCATTGTCGAGCCTGGCGATGGCTCCGAGAAGCCGCGCCGTCGTCGGATGCGCGCCGGTGGAGCCGAGCGCGATTACCGGCGCGAGGGGCGCCGTGCGCGCGAGCGCCGCGATCTGCGCTTCGACAAGACGCTTCTGATAAGCGCTCGCGTCGAGTCGCCCGCGCTCGGCGAGAATCGCCGGCCATTCATGCAGCGCGACGCGCAGAAATCTCGTCGTGATCGCCCAATAATCGTTGAAGGCGTCGTCGCTCAAAGCCTCGAAGGCCTCGAAGGAAAGCTCTTCGATATGGCATTCGTCGATCAGCGCGCCGAGATCGGCGGCAAGCGCGAAAGCGGCGGAGGGCGTCGAGGCGACGAGGAAAGGTTCGCTCTCGTGCAAATTGGGCGCGCCGGATGGATCGATCGAAATGATCGCGCGCGCCATCGCCTGCGCCCATTGCATGATGAGCTGCGAAAGCAGCAGGCGGCGCTCCAATTCCTCGATCGGCGGCGACAGCGCCTCCTCATCGCCCGGCGCGAAATCCGCGTCGAACAGCGCGACGGTCTCGCGCTCCTCCAGCGCGCCGAGCGGCAGAATGCGCGGCAGCAGCGTCGCGCGCCCCTCGAACGCGCGGGCGAATTCGACGGCGAGCGCGCGCGCGGCCCGCTGCGTCGGCACATAGATCGTCGCGCGCGCCATTTCGAGCGGAGTCGCCTCGCGCGAGAAGGAGGAAACGATCTCGCCGCCGAGCAGCGCCTTGACGAAGGTTTCAAGAAAAGGCGCGCCGGGCGCGATGGTGAAGAGATTGCGCGGCTTTGCGATCATGTCGGCGCCGCTCAGCCGCGGCGCGCCGCGATCGCCCGTTCAGCTTCGGCGATCGCCGCGATGGTGCCAACATGAAGCCAAAGTCCGCTGGAGACGACGCCAAAGAGTCGTCCCGTCTGCGCGGCGGCGAAAAAGAACGGCGCGAGCTTGAACACGTCTTCCGCCACATTGGCGAAAAGCTGCGGCTTGATGAGGCCGACGCCGGCGTAAACATAAGGTTTCGGCCCGTCGCGGCGAATGATGCGCCCCTCCCGATCGAGATCGAAATCGCCGTCCCAATCGACGCCGACGCTGCCGGAGGTTGGCGCAAGCAAAAGCGCGACATCCATTTTCTCGGCGTCCCAGGCCTCGGCAAGCGCAAGAATGTTAGAGCGCGCGGCGTCGATCCAGAAAGCGTCGGTATTGCAGATGAAAAAGGGATTCTCGCCAATGAGCGGCAACGCCTTTTTGATCCCGCCGCCCTGATCGAGAAGCAGGCCGCGCTCGTTCGAAATCATAATGCGCGGGCGGGCGCGATCCACAAGATGCGCCTCGATCTGATCGGCGAGATGATGAACATTGACGACCGCCGTCTCGACGCCGGCTTCGGCAAAATCATCGAGGGCGCGATCGATCAAAGCGCGACCCCCGACGGAAACGAGCGGCTTCGGCGTCGCTTCCGTGAGCGGGCGCATGCGCGTCCCCAACCCCGCGGCGAACACCATGGCGACGCCCGGGACCTGCGCCCCCACGGGCGCGTCAGGCGTCGCCAAAGAGGCCAGGGAGATTGACTTCATACCAAGCCCTAATGTCAGCGAGCGCCGGGTGGCGCAAGCTCTTTCTCAGATAGGCCTCGACGCGCGGCAGATGCGCGAGATATTGCGGCTTGCCGTCGCGCTGGTCGAGCCGCGCGAAAATGCCGAGAATCTTCGTCGCGCGCTGCGCCGCAAGCAGCGAATAGGCCTTGGCGAAGGCCGCCATGTCGAAACTCGCGTCGGCCTCGCGGCGCAGCTTCGTGTAATGGGCGAGAAGCTTCAGCTCCAGATCGTCGGGGACGGTGACGCGCGCATCCTGCCCGAGCGAGGCCATGTCATAGGCCGGGTGGCCAAGCGCGCAATCCTGAAAGTCGATGATCCCGACGCGGGCGACGCCTTCGCGCCCAGTAAGCCACAGGAGATTTGGCGAATGATAATCGCGTAACGTCCAGGTGGCGCGCGCACGCGCGACCTCGGTCAGCGCATGACGCCACAGATTGACGAAGATCGCCCGCGCGCCCGAAGTGATCGTCGCCTTGGCCTGCGGGAGATACCAATCGGGCAGAAGCTCCACTTCGATCAGCAGCGCGTCGAGATCATAAGGCGGGATTTGATACGGGCCGCGGCCCTCGACCGGCAGCTTGTCCGGCAGGCGCTGGGCGTGAAGATAAGCGAGCGCGCCGGCGGCTTCGAGATAGCGCGTGGCGATGGGGCCGCTCTCGTCCACGACGCCTTCCGAGCCGAGGTCTTCGATAAGCAGCAGGCCGGCGTCGAGGTCGCTGGCGTAGATTTCCGGCGCCGAAAGGCCAAGGCCGCGCAGCCCCTGCGACAGGGCGACGAAGGGCGTGACATTTTCCGCCAGCCGGGCAATGGCGCTATAGGATTTGCCGAAGCGGACCGGGGGCCCATCGGGCCTTGGCGGCGAAATCATCAGAATGGCGCGTTCGCCATTCTCCTTTTCGAGCTTCTCATAGGCGCGCGTCGAGGCGTCGCCCTGCATGAAGCTGCGTCTCGCCTCCGCCCAGCCTTCCCGCCGGAGAAATTCGTAAAGCGCCTTAAAGGCCGCGAGGCGCGCCGCGAAAGCGCCATAGCCGGAGACGGTGAGGCGGCGGGCGCGGTCGTCGGCTTCCGCAAAGCTCAATCGCACTTCCAGCCTGTCGCCTGAAAAAGCCTCGCGCGCGCGCTCCGCCCATTCCGCCAGCACGATCGCGTCCTCGACCGCCTCCTCCCATCCCACTCCGGCAAGTTCGGCGGCGCTCTCCAGCCGATAGAAATCGGCGTGCACGACGCGCGCGCCGGCGCCTTCATAGGTCTGCATCAGCGTGAAGGTCGGGCTTGGCGCTTCGAGCGTGGGGTCTTCGAGGAGCGTTCGGATCAGGGCCCGCGCGAAAGTGGTCTTGCCCGCGCCGAGGTCGCCGGCGAGCGCCACGAGATCGCCGGCGCGCAGCAATGTCGCGAGTTCGCGCGCCAGCGCCGCCGTCTCCTCTTCATTGGCGACGTCGAGCCGCCACACCGTCTTGGCGACGGATTCGCCGCTCATTCGGCGCCTCCTTCGCGCGTCAGCCGGATCCTCGCCTCGCCCGCCTTGCGCGCCGGGAAGATGCAGGTGACGGTCGTGCCTTCGCCCGGCGCGGAGTCGATCAGCACCTTGCCGCCATGCAGCTCCATGAAGGCGCGCACAATGGAAAGCCCGAGGCCGACGCCACGATGGCGCGAGCCCGCCGTATGCGACTCGAAGCGATCGAAGATGCGCTCGAGAATTTCAGGCGAAATGCCGCGGCCGCGATCGGTGACCTTAAAGACGACGTCGTCGTCGCGCCGCATGGCGGCAAGCGTCACGGTCTGGCCCGGACGCGAGAAGCCGATGGCGTTGGAGAGAAGATTGAACAATATCTGGCGCACGCGTTTGGCGTCGCCACGGAAGGTTCCGACATCGTCCATCGCGACGATCTGCACGTCGATCGAATTTTCGGCGAGCCGATCCTGCACGCCCTCGATGGCGGCGCGCATGGTCTCCTTGACGTCGACATCGGAAAACTCAAGCTCCATCGCGTCTTCGTCGATCGTCGCGAGATCGAGGATGTCGTCGACGATGGCCATCAGCGCGGCCGAGGACTTGCTGACATAGCCGAGATATTCGCGCTGGCGCGTCGTGAGCGGGCCGGTCGAGTCCTCTCCCAGAAGATGCACGAAGCCGTTGATGTTGTTGAGCGGCGAGCGCAATTCATAGCTGACGTGATGAATGAAGTCGTTGCGCAGCTTTTCCGCCGCGAGCAGCGCGCTGTTGCGCTCGGTGAGCGCGCGCTCGACATTCACGTCCGCGGAAACGTCGACGAAGGTCAAAAGCGCCGCGCCGTCGAGCAGGGCTTCCGCCGTGCAGTCGAGCACCATGCCGTCGCTGCGCTCAATGCGCCGCGTGAAGCCTTCGCGCATGTCGCTCAAGCCATTGACGAAGCCGCGCAGCTCGGCCCAGGTCTCCTCCTTGGCGTGCAGCGCGCGGCATTGGCCGACAAGCGCGTCGAAACGCGGCTTCTGGGCGAGTTCTTGCGGATCGAGACGCCAGAGCTTGGCGAAGGCGGGATTGCTGAATTTCAGCCGCCCGTCGGAGCCGAAGACCGCGACGCCCTCATGCAGCGTCTCCAGGGTCTCGCTCTGCATGCGGTCGAGCGTGTTGAAGCGCGTTTCGAGATCATAGGCCTTCGTCGTGTCGTCATAGAGATAGGTGACGCCCCCTTGCGGATTGGGATGCGCGACGACGTCGATGATCCGCCCATCAGGCAGATGCCAAGTATGACGCAGAGGCTCGGGCGAACGATAGGCTTCGAACAGCCGCTCCTTCCAGGCTCTATAGTCGGATTCGACCGGCACGCGCTGCGCGGCGCGCAGGCGGTCGAGGATCTGGCCGTCGGTCGGCCGCTGATCGAGAAAGGCGGCGTCGAGCTGCCAGAGCTTGGCGTAGGCGTCATTGTTGTAGATCAGTTGCCGCGAGCGGTCGAAAATCGCGACGGCTGTCGGCAATTGATCGAGCGTGCGCACATGCGATTGCATCTGCTGTTCGAGATCGGCGCGCACCGTCTCCACTTCGTGCCGGTCGATGGCGATCGACGCGGCGCCGCCCGCGACGGGCGCCTGCGTCACGTCGAGACGATGCCGCTCGCCGGCGACGACGGCGTGGAGCTGGTCGCGCCAGACGATATTTTTCGCGCGCGCCTCTTCTCCCGTCGCCCGCGCCGACTGGTCCAGCAGCTCCAAGCCGCGCGCGATCGCGTCGGCGGCGTCCTTCGCCTCGACGGCGCGCGCATAGGCGCTGTTGACGAAAGCGAGCGCGCCCGCGCCACTGCGAATCCACGCCGGCGCCGGCAAGGCTTCGAGCAGGGCGCGAAATCCCAAAATCTCCGACTGCGCCTCGGCATAGCGCGCGCGCAGACCAATGAGCTCCAGCCTGTCGCCCGAGACTTCGCGAATGCGCAGCACCGCGCTGCCGCCGATCGCGCGTCCCTCTGCGTCGAACTGGCGGCCGGCGCCGGCGAGCGCCAGACGAAAGCTCTCGCCGTTCTGGCGCAGCCGATCGACCGCGCTTTCGAGCGCCTGCGCGTCCTTGGGGTCAAGCCAGGCGCCGAAGGCCAGCACGCGGCGCGGCGTCGGCACGGCGTCGGCGAGGAGCAACGCGGAAGAATGAAGAATGTCGGGCGCGCCGTCCGGCCCGCTCCAGGCGACGAATATTTGCGGTTCGCTCGCCAGAAAAATCTTGGCGCGGTCGAGCTTTGCGCGCGCTTCCTCGAGATCGGCGCTGAGCTCCGCCTCGCGGCGCCGCCAGGCGCGGCGCTCGCCGACATAGGCGAGCGCGACGACGACGGCGAAAAGCGCGAGGCCGCCGCTAAAGGCGAAAGCGAGAACGTCGGGACCGAGCGGAACGCCGCCAAGACGCGCGGCGTGGGCGGCGGAGGACGCGCTCAAGAGCGCGCCGCCCGAGGCGCCGCAGAGCAAAAGCGCGCGCGCGCCGCAGCCGACGAAATCGCCTCTCAACATGGCCTCGGCGACCCCGCGGGACAATCAGCTTGGCGTGTCACGAGAACCGGTCTCCACGGTCGATTGCGGGTGCTCATCACAACAACGCCGAAGCGGTCCGCGCGAGGCGCAGCCGCGACCTGCAGAGGATGCAGGGCGATCCGCGCGAAAAAACGACATGATAGGCGGATGGGCCCCGCCGGCCTCACGTCGCGCCGCGTATACGAATCACCCCAATCTAAAGCGCAAAGGGCCAAAACGGAATCGTGTTTCGGCAAGGAAGCGGCGGTTGTTCAAATAATAAAGGCCTCGCTCCCCAAAGGAGCGAGGCCGAAACGCGAACGCTGGCCGAGAAGCGTCAGTAACGATAATGATCGGGCTTGAAGGGGCCGTTTTGCGGCAGGTTCAGATAGGCCGCCTGCTCTTCTGTCAGCGCCGTGAGCTTCACGCCGATCTTGTCGAGATGAAGCGACGCCACCTTCTCATCGAGGTGCTTCGGCAGCGTATAGACGCCCACCGGATACTGGCCCTGCTTGGTGAAGAGTTCGATCTGCGCGAGAGTCTGATTGGTGAAGGAGGCCGACATCACGAAGGAAGGATGGCCCGTCGCGCAACCCAAATTCACCAGCCGGCCTTCGGCCAGCAGCAGGATGCGCTTGCCGTCCTGGAACTCGATCTCGTCGACCTGCGGCTTCACATTGTGCCATTTGAGATTGCGCAGGCCCGCGACCTGAATCTCCGAATCGAAATGGCCGATGTTGCAGACGATGGCGCGATCCTTCATCGCGCGCATGTGATCGAGGGTGATGACGTCGACATTGCCAGTCGCCGTGCAGAAAATATCCGCTCGCGGCGCGGCCTCTTCCATCGTCGTGACTTCATAGCCTTCCATCGCCGCCTGCAGCGCGCAGATCGGATCGATTTCGGTGACGATCACGCGGCAGCCGGCGTTGCGCAGCGAGGCCGCCGAACCCTTGCCCACGTCGCCATAGCCGGCGATGCAGGCGACCTTGCCGGCCATCATCACATCGGTGGCGCGGCGGATGCCGTCGACGAGCGACTCGCGGCAGCCGTAGAGATTGTCGAATTTCGACTTCGTCACCGAGTCGTTGACGTTGATCGCCGGCCAGAGGAGCTTGCCCTCCTTATGCATCACATAGAGGCGGTGCACGCCGGTCGTCGTCTCCTCGGTGACGCCTTTGATCGCCTCGGCGTTGCGCTTGTAGAAGCCGGGATTGGCCTTCAGGCGCTTCTTGATCGCGGCGAAGAGAACTTCCTCTTCCTCATTCGTCGCCTTGTCGAGGAAGGCGGTATCGCCATTCTCGGCGCGGAGGCCAAGATGAATGAGCAGCGTCGCGTCGCCGCCGTCGTCGAGGATCATGTTCGGGCAGCCGCCGTCGCCCCATTCGAAAATCTTGTGGGTGTAGTCCCAATAGTCTTCCAGCGTCTCGCCCTTCTTGGCGAAGACCGGCGTGCCGGTCGCGGCGATGGCGGCGGCGGCGTGGTCCTGCGTCGAATAAATGTTGCAGGAGGCCCAGCGCACATCGGCGCCGAGCGCTTTCAGCGTCTCGATCAGCACCGCCGTCTGGATGGTCATATGGAGCGAGCCGGCGACGCGCGCACCTTTGAGCGGCTGCGAGGGGCCGAATTCCGCGCGCGTGGCCATCAGCCCCGGCATTTCCGTCTCGGCGATGGCGATTTCCTTGCGGCCCCAGTCGGCGAGCGAAATATCGGTGACAGCGTAATCGTTGAAGTGATGGGCGGTCATGCGAAATCCTCTGCTTCTCATACCCAGTTCGATTGAACGGCTCGGATGTCATTCCCGACGCGCGCTTTGCGCGCGATCGGGAATCCAGAGCAAGACCAATATTCTTGGGTGTTGCTCTGGATTCCCGGTCAGGCCTGCGGCCTGCCGGGAATGACGCGCCCGGGCGAACGGATCGACCGGATGTCGTCTCGCTGGCGCAAGCCAGCGGCTCGGGGCGAGCCTATAACAGGAGCGGGCGGGAAAGACAATAAAGATATAAAGATTTCTTTATGTCAAAGATGGGATCGGGCGGGAATTGGCAAGCGGCAGAGCATGGTCGCGCGAGCCGTCGCGATGCCTCATCCCCTCAAAAGACGATAATGACGGATAGCGACGCGTGCTTGTCGCAGCGCCTAGCGTGTCCTAAACCAAGCTAGATACGTCAGTCTTCGGCGCAAGTTCATGATGGGGCAAGACCTTTTCCGAAGAACATGTCACGGCTTTCTCGATCGGTAAGAAATACTTCCAAGCCTGGATAAGGAAATTCAGCGATGCGTTCGTCTTTGTCGTATTCGACCACTATCTCTTTCCATCTCAAGTGCTCATCTGGACCAGATCTGACAGACAGTCGGCCTTCGCTTAAGCGATATGATGGAAGAATATTGGCTCGAAACTTGTCGCATATAAGATTACCAGCTCGCGTCAGTTCGAGGACGAGATCCTGCACCAAATCTACGTGATAGTCATACTGGCGAGATAGGTTGTGGTATCGTTCAGGATTCCATTCATTTATTTTATAGAATTTCTCTGTCCAAAGCTCATCATCGTCATCATGTCGTTTCTTGGCATGCCTGTTGAAGACTAAGTTTAGATCGTTGAGGACACGGGCAAAATTATACATAGCTACTTCAAGTTCTCGATATCGGGCCGGCCAAGCACGCTTCATGATCCAAGACGGCAGGTCGGTTAAGTCTTTATATATCTCACAATCCAGATTCGGCTGACCAAATGAGAGCAAGGAACTACTCCATTCCGTCCAACGTTCGAGGCGGCAACGCTTGCTCCATTCGTCAATATAACCAGCGTAAGTTTCGTCGTCAGATTCTTTCTCTTTGTCGAATTCAGTGAGAGACCCGCTCACCCATGTTTCATGGGCACTTTTAATCTGTTTCAGGTGCTCCACAGGCCAGGTTTCTGGCTGGCGATCTATTTCGCCGTGGTGGTTTCTACAGAGGAGAAGAAGATTGTCATAGCAGTCACGCTCTTGGCGTGCCATGGGAGACTTACCACGCGGGCCATCGTCACTTTCAGCGATCATATGCGCCATTTCGCCGACCAAGGCAGGATTGTCAGTCTCGGTCTCGTCCAAGACCAACTGAATCCTGCAGATCGAGCATCTTGCTGCAGCGCGTCCCCAAAGCATCTTGGAAGTCATCGCGGATATTGTCACGCCCAGCAATCCCATCTCACCTAGACCTCTTTACCCAGCGAACCGCAATCTGTCAGCGGCCAACAACCCACCCTCAAAATTTATTTGTGAATGCGAGGCAGAACGTATGTCGATAAGGAAAGGTCGCAGCCTATAGAACGCTTCTTATGGAAAGGGCCAAGTTAGTTCATAAGCGGAAATCCAAACCGCCCCCTAACCCATTCCCCCCTGCTCCCACCTACCCTTCCCCCGCCGCATGATCTATAGGGATCGGGACGCAACTCCTGCCCCGGTAGCCCCGCCGCCCATGCTCGCAGCCCTCAAGAATTTCATCAGCGAACTCGCCGGCGATGCCAACGCGCCGAAGCCCTTCGAAGCCGCCGACTATCAGCTCGCCGCCGCCGCCCTCCTCGTCAATATCGCCTCGGTCGACGGCGAATTCGACGACAAGGAAAAGGCGCGCATCGAGCAGCTCATCGAGGCGCGCTTCGGGCTCAAGGGCGACGAGGCGCATGAATTGATCGAGGCCGCGCGCGAGAGCGAGCGCGATGCCGTCGATCTCTATCGCTTCACCAGCGTGTTGAAGCGCCGCCTCGACGAGGACGGGCGCCGCCAGATCATCGGCATGCTGTGGGACATGGCCCATGCCGACGGCGAGGTGCATGAATTCGAGGAGAATGTCGTCTGGCGCGTCGCCGAGCTGCTCGGCGTCTCGACCCGCGACCGGGTCGAGTTGCGCCGCGAGTCGCGCGACGGCGTCGAAGCGCCCCCGACCGGCCCCTGGGGCGCGCCCAAGCCGGTCGCTCCCAAACCGGGCGACGCATGACGGAGACCGCGCGTCCCGTCGCCGTCGTCACCGGGGCCTCGGAAGGGATCGGCGCAGAACTCGCCCGAATCTTCGCCGCCAAGGGCCATGAGCTCGCCCTCGTCGCCCGCCGGCGCGAGCGCCTGGAGGCGCTCGCCGACGAGATCGCAGCAAAGGGCGCAGCGCGGCCCGTCGTGATCGATCTCGATCTTCTCTCCAAGGGCGCGGAAAAGGCGCTCGCCGAACGGCTCGCGGAGGCGGGCCTTCAACCGCAATATCTCGTCAATAACGCAGGCTTCGGCCTCATCGGCCGCGCCGCCGAACTCGACGCTGCCGAGCAGATCGACATGATCGATCTCAACATCCGCGCGCTGACGGCGCTGACCCTCGCTTTCCTGCCGTCCCTCGTCGCGACGAAGGGCGGCGTCCTCAACGTCGCCTCCGTCGCCGCTTTCATGCCGGGGCCGGGCTTCGCGGTCTATTACGCGACGAAAGCCTTCGTGCGCTCCTTCAGCGAGGCGCTCTATGAGGAGCTGAAGCCCGCGGGCGTGAAGGTCTCGTGCCTCTGTCCCGGCCCGGTCCCCACCGGCTTTCAGGCCCGCGCGGGCATGAGCTATGAGGGCCTGATGGCGGCGATGAAGCTGGCGATGGCGCCGGCCGATGAGGTCGCGCGGCAGGGCTATGAGGGGCTGATGGCGGGCAGGCGCATTGTCGTGCCCGGGTGGATGAACCGGGCGCTCATCTGGAGCTCGGCGGCGACGCCCCGGGCAGTGTTGCTGCCGCTTCTCGCCGTCGCGCAAAAGCGCCGCTGACTCACCAGGAAACAATAAGAAAGCTGCGGCTAGGCGACCAATTATCGACAAAAGCCTGACGGTAAGCATCCTTGGCATAAGGAAGGGTGAGTTCATGAATTCGCTGGACGCGACTGAAGTCAGTCGTGATCAGGTCCGGCGGAAACTCGTTGAAAAACTGTTCATCGACATCTTTTCGCTGATAGCCCGCCTGATGCGCGGACACTACCGTATCTTGTTGCGGCCTATAGGTGAAAGCCCCACTGAAGACTTTAGGCTTCTGCTTGCCGAAAGGCAGTTTAAAAAGGGGAGCGGGTTTATTGCTGAAGGAAAATTTCGATTCCGTCCAACCGCGAAATGAAAGTGTATGTCTCGTCAATTTTTCCTATTCGAAATAAAGAAGCGGATGACGCCATCGTGCGGCTCACCAATTGGTGATCATCCACCGAAAGATCCTTGGAAGCGAACATCTTTTCCCAGTCAATGTATTGATTGGTTGTTTGATAAGAAAGAGGCTGGAGGACTTTCAGATCCTCAACGCCGGGGTCGATAATGATTTCGGCGCCAGAGCAATCCTCGACCGCCTGAAAATGGTATAAATCCAATCCCATAGCCTAATTCCAAAAAATAAAAGAAGCGGTCCCGCATTGAGCGGGTCCGCTTCCCATAGCATATCGATATGAGCGCGCCTATTCCTCGGTCTACTTCACCTTCAGCAATTGACGGCCGCGACGCCGCACCGCCGCGTCTGTCGGCGGAGCAGTTGGCGGCGCGTTATCGATCTGTCGAAATAATATCGACCGCGGATTTCAGGGGGTCGGTCGGAACGGCGAAAAATCCTTGAAAGGGCCGATCCAGCTCAACGAGCAGAAAGATGGCCCCGGAGACGCACATAGACGCCGAGACCAGCCCAAGCGCCGCTGTCCAGTGACGGTGCGAGATGACGCCAAAATTGAAGAAAACCGTTACGAGCAGAGCTATCAGGAAGATGACCACCGCCATTGGTATATTGGCGTTCAAGTCATTATATATTTTCCATCTTATGCCGGCGATTTCTTGCGTTAGGCTAAGGGCGGTCGATTTTGCCCATGATTTTTGTTCGTTATTGCCTTTTAACGAGAGCACCGCTTGACGAAATGAATCGATCTTGGCTTTTTTGAAAGCCTCCTTTTGATCGATGTAACTGTTAGTCGCGACCCGCAATAGGTCGATCTGGCCCTGCAAAGTGCGTATTATCTTTGTTCGCGCCTGGTCAGCCTCACCGCCAAATATATCAAGAACACGATGCAACAATATAACCTTGGACGCTTCCAGTCTAAGCTCATCCACTTTTTTATCATAATTATTTTTTGCCGTTATCAATAAAAAACCAAGGCATACCGCAAGCAATGAGCCAATCATGTTTCTCAAGGCTTTAAATTGATCTCTAGATATTCCATCAAGCCAGCTCTCTTTAAGATAGGAGGTAATACAAAATCCCGCCAGCCCTGCAAGCAGCGTTAAAAAAAGCGTTAAGACGGCTAAAGTGATGCTGTTCACGTCTGTTTCCCCCGCCCTGCCAAGGAAGAACGCGTCTTACGGAAGACGCCGAGGTCTTCGCGCGGCCGGATCGATCCGCGACCGTCCGGACATGATATAAAGCAATCCCATACGACTGTCGCAAAACAAAAAAGCGAGCCCTGCGGCTCGCTTTCATGCGCGCGATGGCCCGACCGCTATTCCTCGGCCGACTTGACCTTCAGCACCTGACGGCCGCGATACATGCCGGTCTTGAGGTCGATGTGATGCGGCCGGCGCAATTCGCCCGAATCCTTGTCCTCGACATAGGTCGGCGCCTTCAGCGCGTCGGCGGAGCGGCGGAAGCCCCGCTTCATCGGCGAGGTTTTTCTCTTCGGAACAGCCATTTGTCTCTCTCTAAACGGTAAAGCCGCGGGCGACGGCGCCGCGCGGCGGAAACTGGCCCCGCGCATATACGCGATCTGTCAGCGTCTGGCTACCCCTGCGGCCTATCGGATCGCGGCCGGCGGTATAGGCGCGCCCGGCTCCCTGTCATAGGCGTTCTTTTCGCCGCCGGACAGCATCGCCGGATCCTCTTCGACGAGCTTATTGGCGCCGCGATCGTCGATCGGCTTGCGCGCCGCCATGAGGGGGGCGGCCCGCATGCCCGTGGTTGAGGCGAGCCAGCTCCGCCACTCGTCGGACGAGCCGTAAAAGGCGTTCTGATCGACGGCGCCGACGATGCCCGGAACGCGCCCGTCCGAGCGATATTGCCAGAAGGTCCATTTGCGGTCGCCGTAGCGCACTTGCGGGTGATATTTCGTCGAGCGCACCCAGATCGGATATTCGGACAAGGCGTCCGAATGCAGGATCGCCTGGTAGAAATCGACCGAGGAATAGATGATCGGCTTTTTGCCGTAGCGCCGCTCCATCTCCTCCAGCATCGCCTTCATGTCGCGCAGCGCTTCCTCGCGATAGAGGGTGCGCTTGCAGCTTCTGGAGGTGGGCGTCGCCTCGACGTCGAGCACGGGCGGCAGGGCGTCGGGCTCATTGGGCACGACGCTCGCGAAATTGCCGATCTCTTCATGCGGCTGGCGGCACCAATAGACGAAGTGATAGGCGCCGCGCGGCACGCCGGCCGCCTTCGCCGCCGCCCAGTTGTAGGCGAATTTCGAGTCGGTGCGGTCGCCGCCTTCGGTCGCCTTGATGAAGGCGAAGGAGACGCCCGACTCCTTGACCGCCTGCCAGTCGATATCGCCCTGATATTTCGAGACGTCGATTCCGTGCACGGCGAGTTCGGCGCTCCGCGTCGCCGGGAATTTGTGAAGGTCGGACTCCGGCACCGCATAGGCGAGGAAGCTCGGGTCGCGCTTGGCGTTGACGAGCGGCGCGCTCGTGGCGAAGCGCGGGCGATGCGCATAGGAGGGGTCGAAGGAGCTGCCGCAGCCGGCGAGCGCGAGCGTCGCCACGGCGCAGCCGAGCGCGACGAAACGCAAGGGAGGAGTAGTCAGGAAGCGCATTTCGACAAAATATCCCCATAGGCGGTAATGCGGCGTTAACGCGCCAATTCGCCTCAATTGAGATGAAACCACAAACTGGCGATTGTAAGGAAAGAGCTGTAGCCGACGACGTCGGTGATCGTGGTCACGAACGGCCCCGAGGAGACCGCGGGGTCGAATTTCAGCCGGTCGCAGACGAGCGGGACGACGACGCCGCCGAACGCGCCGCAGACCAGATTCGTGAACATCGCCAAAGCCATAACTGGGCCGAGGCCGACATTGTGAAACCAGCTTGCGGCGACCGTCCCGGTCACGAGGCCGAAGGCCGCGCCATTGACGGCGCCGATGGCGAGCTCCCGGAAAATAATCTTGAGGGCGTTCCCACGGTTAAGCTCTCGCGTCGCCAGCGACCGAACGGCCACGGTCATGGTCTGGGTCGCCGAGCTTCCCCCCTGCCCTGCGACCATCGGTCCCAGCACGGCGAGCGCCACCATTTGTTCGAGCTGCGCCTGGAAGGTCTTGAGGACGGACGAGGTGACGAAAGCCGCGAGCATGTAAATGAAAAGCCAGGTGAAGCGGCTTCTGACGATCCACCAGAAATTGTCGGTCAGCTCTTCTTCCGGGTTCACGCCGCCGAGCGCCAGGATCTCGTCGGAGGCCTGCTCCTGGATGACGTCGACGATGTCGTCGATGGTCAAGACGCCGACGAGCCGCTCGGATTCGTCCACGACCGGGGCGGAGACGAGATTGTAGCGCTCGAAGAGCCGCGCCGCTTCGGCGGCGTCCTCCGTCGCCTTCACCCGCCGACGGTCGGCCTGCATGATTTCGTCGAGACGCGCCAGGGGCTTGGCGCGCACCAGCGCGTCGAGGAACACCGTGCCGAGCAAATGGTAGCCGGGATCGACGACGAAGACCTCGAAGAAACTGTCGGGCAGGCTCTCGCCGTCGGTCTCGCGAAAGAAGTCCAGAACGCGGCCAGCCGTCCAGAAAGGCGGCGCGGCGACGAGCGTCGTCTGCATCAGGCGGCCGGCGGAATCCTCGGGATAATCGAGGGAGCGGCGCAGGACGACGCGCTCTTGCGCCGGGAGCGCCTCAAGCACCTCCGCCTGTTCCGCAGGCTCCAGCGTCTCGAGAATCGCGACGGCGTCGTCGCTCTCGAGGTCGCGCATGCCCTCGATGAGCGTTTCGACCGGCAACTCCTCGAGGATGTCCTCGCGTGTCGCGTCGCCCACCTCCATCAGGGCGGTGAAGTCGAAATCCGCGCCCATCAATTCGACGAGGCGCGGACGCGCGTCATGGCTCAGAAGTTCGAGCAGCGCGCCAAGATCGGCTTCATGCAGGCCGCCGACGAGTTCGTGAACGCGCGTGGCGTCGCCGAGCGCGATCGCCCCTTCGACCTCAAGCGCGAATTCCTGGCCGATGGGGCCTGCGTCTTCCTCGCGCAATTCCTCGGCGGGCGTCGCCTTATCGTCATGATCGAACGTCATGGGCCAATCCCGCGTTATTGGTATACTGCCGTGGCGGCTCTTAACCCGCTCGGACGCGAAATCAAACCGGCAAAACCCTCATGAAGCGATTTTCCATCTCGAAAAAATTCGGCTTCCTCTCCCTCGCGCTCGCCCTTGCGTCGCCCGCCGCCGCCCGCGCCGACTGCGGCCCGGAGGCGCTCGGCGTATCGCGCGTCATCGAGATCGACCGCGCCCATGGCGCGGCCGTCGGCCTCCAAACCTATCCGCGCACGCTCGATCTGAACGACCATGAGGTCGTGCTCACCTTCGACGACGGGCCAGCGGACACGACCGAGCGCGTGCTGAGCGCGCTGGCGAAGGAATGCGCGCGCGCGACCTTCTTCATCATCGGCCAGAACGCCGAAAACATGCCGGGGATGGTCAAGCGCACGGCGGCCGAGGGCCATAGCATCGCCCATCATTCCTATAGCCATCCGGCGAAAACGCTGCGGCTAATGAGCGAAGCGGCCGCGAAAGCCGATATCGACAAGGGGATCGCCGCGGTGACGAAGGCGGCGGGCGGCACGGCCGCGCCCTTCTTCCGTTTTCCGGGCTTCGCCGATACGCCCGAGCTCGTCGCCGATCTTCTGGCGCGCGGCTATACCGTCTTCGGCTCCGATCTATGGGCCTCGGACTGGTCGCAGATGACCCCCAAGGCCGAACTCGACCTCGTGCTCTCGCGGCTCGAGAAAACAGGCAAGGGCATCGTGCTCTTTCACGATTCGCAATCGATCACGGCGCAGATGCTGCCCGACTTTCTGCGCGAGCTGAAAAAGCGCGGCTACAAGCTCGTGCACATCGTTCCGGGCGACGGACCGACGCCCATCGCCGAGGCCGGTCCAGGCTGGACCTCGACGACCGAACCGATCATCGCCAAAACTCTCAGCAAATATACCGGCGGCAAGGACAAGGCGGCGACGCAGCCGCAAGCCCCGGCGCCCGCCAACGGCGACCATACGCATTGAGCCAGGCGCAGGTTTAAGGCGCGCTGTCGTTCGTCATCCGCGCTCGCAGATGTAAGCCTGTCTGCTGGCCCAGCAGCCGCCGCTCTTATAGACGGGGCCGAGCTTCTTTCCGCCCAGCGTCAGGGACCATGTCTTGCCCTTGACCGGCGATAGCGTGGCGGTCTGGCCGGAATATTGGAACGTCACCGCCGCGCCGCTGCTGGAAATCCGGCAGGCGCCGCTATTGACGACGCGGCCGGAGATTTTGACGAGACATTTGCCGGCGCGCCCTTCGGGCGCCGCTTTCGCGGCCGCCGCCGTGGGGGCTTCGTCGCGGGCGGCGGAAGCGGTTTGAGACGGCGCCGGCTCGGTCGCGCCTTCGCTCACAGGGCCTGCCTCGAAAGCGGCGGCCGGAGCGGCGGCGGACGCTGGCCCCTCGTCCTGCGCCGCGCCGCCTTCCTGAAGCGGCGCCGCGGGAGCGGCCGCAAGGGACGCCGGCGGGATTGTCGCCTCTTCGCCCGATCGCAAATCAGTCGATTCGGCGACGATGGTTCTCATTTCGTTGACTGGCGCGGCCGGCGCGAGCGTTTCGGGCGCGGGCGCCACGATGGCGGTCTCCGCATTTTCGGGCGCGACGCGCCGGAAGGAGGAGCCGATGACGATGCCGGAGCCGAGGAGCACGAGCATGCCGACGCATACATAGAGCAATCGCTCCATGCGTTCGAAATTCAGGTCCCTCTCGACCGTCTGGGCCTGTTGCTGCGCGCCGCGCGGCCGCGACGGCGCGGCGCGCCATTCCTCTTCGATATCGGACCAGGCGTAGCGCGCGCGGGTTTCGATATCGTCCCCCGTGGCCAGAAACTCGCGGTCTCTCAACGATACAGCCATGCTTCCCTCCGGTCGCGCTTGAACGAAAAGAGCCGGCGTGAAAGGCCGCCGCCCTAAATCGCGAAACCGCCGCGTCGGAGCACGCCGCCCCGATCGCGAGGAGCCGGGCGGGACCCACTCGTCCCGGGCCAGCGCCGGCGAAAAACATGATGCAATCAGGAATGTGGCTGTTCTTTGCCCGCTGCGGCGCCGCAAATCAGGGCGTTTCGACGCAATTTTTAGGGCTGGTGCGGCCGAGAGGACTCGAACCTCCACTGGTTGCCCAACTAGCACCTCAAGCTAGCGCGTCTACCAATTCCGCCACGGCCGCAAGGCGCTTTGCATCAACCGCGAAGCGCCGGCGCGCTGCCTCTAACAAATCGGCCCATGGATGACAAGCGGGCGACAGGCGATCACAAGGCGCTTCGCGCATCCGTATGGCTAAAATCGTCGTCCTTATAGAGCAGCGGCTCCCGAAGGGCCTTCGCCAGGGCATAGGAAAAGCAGTCGCCGAAATTCAATTTCGCCCCATGGCCGCGCCCTTTGCCGAAGTCGCGATAGGCGGCGCGCGCCAATCGCGCCTGCTCCGCCGTCACCGGCTCGATGGCGACCTCCGCCTCTTCGAGCAGTTCGTCCAGGCGCCGGCTGGCGATGGGATCGCCAGCCGAGTCGATCACCGCCGCGGCTTCGACGTAACTCACCGCCGAGATGCGCCGCGTCTTGGCGGCGGCGATCGCCTGCGCGAAGGCGAGCGCCTCCGGTTCGGCGCGCAGGATGGCGACAAGGGCGGAGGTGTCGAGGATCATTTTGGCAGGCCGCGTTCATCGTAAAGCAGCGCGTCGTGATCGAGGGCGCGGGTCTTTTTGTCGAGGCGCGCCGCGCAATCCTCGCCGATGGCGACGAGCCTTTTCGCGAGCGGCGTTTTTTCTCGCGCGCGCAATTGCGCGAGGCGTTCGCGCACCGCGGCCGTCACCGCCGCCGTCTTGCTTTCGCCCGCGACGCGCGCCAATTCATTGATAAGCTTTTCAGCTTCAGCGTTTTTGATGTTCAGAGCCATGCATTAAGCCTTTCTACCTCTATGGTATATATATCCACCATCTGGCTCAAGACGAGGCCCTGATGACCCAAGCCGTCTGCCCCGCGACCGCGCGCGCCGCCGATGCGCAAGCGATGCGCGCGCGCGCCGGCGCGCCGCCGGCGGAATGGCGGGTCAGCGAAGGCCTCATCGGCTATGAGGACGCCGTCGCCTGGATGGAGGCGCGGGCCGCGGCGATCGCCTCGGGAGAGGCGCGCGAATGCGTCTGGCTCCTCGAACATCCGCCGATCTACACAGCGGGCTCCTCGGCGAAGGAGGCCGATCTGCTCGAGGCGCGTTTTCCCGTATATCGCGCGGGGCGCGGCGGGCAGTTCACCTATCACGGGCCGGGACAGCGGGTCGCCTACGTCATGCTCGATCTCACGCGGCGCCAGCGCGACGCGCGCGCCTTCGTCTGCGCGCTTGAGTCATGGATCATTGCGACCCTGTCCGACTTCGGCGTCAAAGGCGAGCGGCGCGACGCGCGCGTCGGCGTCTGGGTCGCGCGGCCGGACAAGCCGCGCGGACTCGCCGGCGAGACGGCGGAAGACAAGATCGCCGCCATCGGCGTGCGGCTGCGGCAATGGGTGAGCTTTCACGGCGTCGCTCTCAATGTCGCGCCCGATTTGACGCATTTTTCCGGCATCGCGCCCTGCGGCGTGCGCGAAACGCATCTCGGCGTCACGAGCCTCGAGGATTTGGGCGTTCGCGCCGACATGCGCGCCGTCGACGCGGCGCTGCGCAGCAATTTCGAGAGAATTTTCGGGCCTTCTACCGAAGTTCAAAGCCCGGCGCGAAATGACCACCGATGAACGAAAAGCCTTGCGCGGCGTTTGGCGACGAGTTCGCGACGGAGCATGCGTATGAAATACTCGGTTTCAATCGACGTTCCGTTGCTTGAGGACGGCCTGCGCTTTTATCGCGACGCCCTGGGGCTCGCCGAAATCGCAAGGCCCGTGGCGACATATGTCACTCTCAAATGCGGCGACTCCCAAATCGGATTGATCGAGAAATCAGCTGGAAGCAAACCGGCGGAGGGAAGCGACGACATTCGGCGATATGAGCGACACTGGACGCCGGTCCATATCGACTTTCACGTCGACGATTTCGAAACCTTCCTGGCGAAGGCGGTGAGCGCCGGCGCGAAATGCGAGCGAAAATTCGAAGGCGGCGGCGCACGCCCGCCCATCGCATTTTGCAGCGACCCCTTCGGCAATGGATTCTGCGTGACGGGACCAATCGCCTGACGCCGGCGGAATAGATCCAGGATCAGGCGCTTAGGACGCCGCAGAGGCTTGCGTCTCGCGCCCGGCGAGCGCCGCGAACAGCGCATCGTCTTCATTGACGCCGGCATTGCCCGTCGTGAGCAGCTTCTCGCCGTAGAAGATCGAATTGGCGCCGGCGACGAGACAGAGAATCTGCGCCTCGCGCGACAGGAAAGAGCGTCCCGCCGAAAGCCGCACGCGCGCTTTCGGCATGACGATGCGCGTCGCCGCGATCATGCGCACGAGTTCCAAAGGATCGATCTGCGCGCGGCCCGCGAGCGGCGTGCCTTCGACCGCGACGAGCGCATTGATCGGCACGCTTTCGGGATGCGGATCGAAGGAGGCGAGAACCTGCAGCATGCCGGCGCGGTCGCGCACGCCTTCGCCCATGCCGATAATGCCGCCGCAGCACATTTCCAGTCCCGCGCCGCGCACGGCCTTGAGCGTGTCGAGGCGATCCTGATAGGCGCGGGTGGTGATGATCTCGCCGTAGAATTCAGGGCCGGTGTCGAGATTGTGATTATAGGCGGTAAGCCCCGCCTCGACGAGGCGCTGCGCCTGCGAGTCGTTGATCATGCCGAGGGTGACGCAGGCTTCCATGCCGAGCGCCCGCACGCCGCGCACCATGTCCAGCACCGCGTCGAAACGCTTGCCCTCGGGCGCCGAGCGCCAGGCCGCGCCCATGCAGAAACGATCGGCGCCCGCCTCTTTCGCAATTTTCGCGGCGTCGAGCACCGCGTCCGTCTCCATGAGATCGACGCGGTCGAGCTTCACCTCACGGTGATGCGCCGATTGCGGACAATAGGAGCAATCCTCGGGACAGCCGCCGGTCTTGACCGAGAGCAGCGCCGCCTTCTGCACGTCGTTGACGTCGTGGAAGCGCCGATGGATGGCGTTCGCCTGCGCGATCAGCGCGAGCAGCGGTTGCTCGTGCAGCGCGACGATCTCCTCGACGCGCCAGTCGTGACGCATCGTAAAATCCGCGGGCGCGTTCACGCAGCGCCTCCGGTATCGCGGCGCTGCGCGCGATGCTGCGAGCGCGCCGCCAGCCGGCGTTGCGCTTGCGCCTCTATCGCAGCTGGAGCCGCCCTGCCGCGCAGGGCCGCATAGGCGATGAAAAGCGCCATGCCGACGTCAAAGGCGACGTTGGCGATGACGAAAGGCGCCGGCGCGAAGGCGGAGCCGGCGCCGACATAATGAAAATAGATCGCATAGAACGGATGCAGCGCGAAGCCCGCGACCCCCCACCAGGGCGCGCCGACGATCGACATGAAGGCGAAAGAGGCGAAGACGGCGACGCCGGTCATTTCAAAGCCGGCCCAGGCGCCCGGCTGTTCGGCGCGCAGGGCGAAGCCGACGTACAGAAAGGAGACGGCGATCAGCGCATAGGCGCCAAGACGCGACGCCGCGAGGCCCGACCAGCGCGAAAGCCCGATAAGGCCCAATGCGAAGACAAGGCCGACGGCGGCGAAGATGAGAATTTCCGTAATGTCGAGCATGGCGTGACCGTTGGCGCCGCGACGATCGCGGGCATGACCGAAAATTTGCCGCCGATGGTCTATAAGCGGCGAAACGGCGGCGAACAAGCGCCAATCGCGGCTCGAAGCGCCGCTCGCGGATGGAGGCGCGGCGCAGCTTGTCAAATCAGCGCAACTGCAGCAATCTCGGCGATGCTGAAAGAACCGGCCTTCGCCCATGAGGATCGCATGCGAAAGATCATAGCCATAGCCTTATGCTGCGCGATGAGCGGCGTTTCCCCCGCGCTCGCGCAAGACTGGGGCGTGAACACCTGGGCTGGAAACACGGCCGAAGACATGGCCTCGGAGCAGGACGCCTGCCAAAGCGACGCCGATCGCCTTTGCGGCGGCAATACGATTTTCATTTTCGAGATGGAGAATTGCCTCAAGCGGCAAGCGAATCTGCTCTCGAAATCCTGCCGCCAGGCGCTCGCCCCGACCGATTTCAGAAAATATTATCGCGCCGAGCCTCACCCCTTCGACTTTTGAAGGACGAGGCGCGCCGTCTGCAGTCAACGCGCCCTGCCCCCAGGCTCGCGGCCGGCGTCTCCCCGCGTCGAAATGCGGCCTCAAGCCTGCTATAGTTAACGAGAAGCGTCCGGACGGGGGCGCAATTTTGATGAGGAACACGCCGCATCATGCAGGTCGAGGCGCAGACGCAGGAAAAGCCGGATTCCCTCGCGCCCATGGCGGCGGCCGAGCCAGAGGCGGCGAAGGGCGACGAGTCCCTCATCGAAGACATTCGCCTGCTCGGCCGCCTGCTCGGAGATGCGGTGCGCGAACATGAAGGCCAATCCGCTTTCGAACGCATCGAGACGATCCGCCGGCTATCCGTCTCGGCCAGCCGTTATCAGGACGCGGACGCCGACCGCAATCTCGACGCGCTGCTGCGCGCGCTGACCGCCGAAGAGGCGCGCACCGTCATCCGCGCCTTCAGCTATTTTTCCCATCTCGCCAATATCGCCGAAGACCTGCATCCGCTGCAGCAGCGCGCCCGCGCGCAGGCGAACGGCTCCGTCTCCGGCGCGCCGAGCCTCGCGACGACGCTCGCCCATTTGCGCAAGGCCGCCGTCGGCGTCGGCAAGATCGCGCAAGCCCTGTCGCATGGCTGGATTTCGCCGGTGCTCACCGCCCATCCGACGGAAGTGCGCCGCAAAAGCCTGCTCGACGCCGAACACGCCATCTTCAAGCTTCTCGCCGCGCGCGAACATTTGCGCGGCAAAGCCGAGCGCGCGCAAAATGAGATGCAGCTGCGCGCCCGCATCGCGCAGCTCTGGCAGACGGAGCTCTTGCGCCATTCGCGCCTCACCGTGCGCGACGAAATCGAGAATACGTTGAGCTATTACCGCTCGACCTTCTTGCGCGAAATTCCCCGCCTCTACGCCGATATCGAGCAGCGGCTCGAAGGCTTGCGCGTGCCGCCCTTCCTGCGCATGGGCGCCTGGGTCGGCGGCGACCGCGACGGCAATCCGAACGTCACGGCGGAATCGCTCTCGACCGCGATGCGTATGCAATGCGAAACGGCGCTGCGCTTCTATCTCGTCGAGGTGCATGAGCTTGGCGCCGAACTCTCCATTTCGCGCCGCTACGCCGGCTGCACCAAGGCGCTCGAAGAACTCGCAGCGCGCTCGGGCGACGACAATCCGCATCGCGACGACGAGCCCTATCGGCGCGCGCTGATCGGCGTCTATTCGCGCCTCGCCGGCACGCTGGAGAAGCTCACCGGCGGCCAGGCGGCGCGCCACGCCGTCGCCCCCGGCGAGCCTTATGCCAATTCATGGGCGCTGCTCGCCGATCTCGTCACCATCGACGAGTCGCTGCGCGTGCATCACAGCGAAGTCATCGCCACGCAGCGCCTCGAGCCGCTCATTCGCGCCGTGGAGGTCTTCGGCTTCCACCTCGCGACGCTCGATCTGCGGCAAAGTTCGGATCGTCACGAGGAGACGATCGCCGAACTTCTCAAGGTCGCGCGCATCGCGGACGATTACGCCGCGCTGACGGAGGCGGAAAAGCAGACGCTGCTGCTGCGCCTGTTGAGCGATCCCCGTCCGGTGCGGCTGCCGCAGGCGACCTATAGCGAGAACGCCGCCAGCGAACTCACGATCGTCGAGCGCGCCGCGGAGATGCGCCGCCTCTACGGCGACGAGGCGATCCGCCACTACATCATCAGCCATACGGAGACGGTGAGCGATCTACTCGAGGTGCTGCTCCTGCAAAAGGAATGCGGCCTGATGCGCGGGACGCTCGATCCGCGCGACTGGGAGAAGGTCGCGGCCGACCTCATCATCGTGCCGCTGTTCGAAACGATCGACGATCTGCGCAATGCGACGCCCATCATGCGCGAATTCTACGCGCTTCCCGGCATCGTCAAACTCATTCTCAATTCCGGCGCGCAGCAAGACATCATGCTCGGCTATTCCGACTCCAACAAGGACGGCGGCATATTGACGAGCATGTGGGAGCTCTATCGGACCTCCACCGCGCTCGCCGAATTCTTCGCCTCGCTGCCCAATATCACGCTGCGCCTCTTCCACGGGCGCGGCGGCACGGTGGGCCGCGGCGGCGGCCCGAGCTACGACGCCATTCTGGCCCAGCCCCCGGGAACGGTGAACGGCCAGATCAGACTGACCGAACAGGGCGAAGTCATCGCCGCCAAATACGCCAATCCGCAGATCGGCCACGTCAATCTTGAACTCCTCGTGGCGGCGACGCTGGAGGCGACGCTGCTGTCGCAGCACAAGGCGCCGCCGCCCGAATTTCTCGAGGCGGCCGAGAAATTGTCGCAGACCGGCATGTCCGCCTATCGCGGCCTCGTCTATGGCACGGAGGGCTTCGTCGACTTCTTCTTCTCCTCGACGCCGATCGCCGAAATCGCCTCGCTCAACATCGGCTCGCGTCCCGCCTCGCGCAAACCCTCGCGCAGGATCGAGGATTTGCGGGCGATCCCATGGAGCTTTTCCTGGGCGCAGGCGCGCGTCGCCCTGCCCGGCTGGTTCGGCTTCGGCTCGGCCATCGCGCATTTTCTTGAAGAGGACGGCGAGGCGCAGCTCGCCCTGCTTCGCCGCATGAGCCAGGAATGGCCGTTTTTCGGCGCGCTGCTCTCCAATATCGACATGATCCTCTCGAAGACCGATATGTCGATCGCCCGACATTACGCCGGGCTCGTCGAGGATCGCGCGCTCGCCGAGCGCATCTTCGGCATGATCGCGGACGAACATGCGCGGGCGCTCGACGCGCTCGAAAAAATCCGCGGCTCCAAGGAGCGGCTCGCGGACAATCCCGCGCTCGCCCGGTCGCTGCGGCACCGCATTCCCTATATCGCGCCGCTCAACTATCTGCAGGTCGAGCTGATCCGCCGCCATCGCCTCGGCGAGAGCGGCGACGACATTCGCGAAGGCATTCTGATGTCGATCAACGGCATCTCGGCGGGGCTGCGCAATACGGGATAGGCTGGTCTCGCGCGAGCGCTTCTCCGTGTTCGCGATGTCCCGCAAATGCGTTAAGCGGACAGGAATCCCCCGGTCTGCTCGCAAAAATATTCCGGCGCTTCGTCGGCGACGAAGTGGCCGCTATCCTCCACGATCACAGACCTTAGGTTCGTCGTCCGCGGCCGGAGCGCCTCGGCGAGCCTCTCGCCAACGCCGTGTCGCCCCGCGATCGCCAACACCGGCATGTTCAGCTTCCGGCCCTCGAAAGATCCAACTGCGGCCGCGTCGTCCTTGAGCGCCCGGTAATAGTTGAATCCCGCCGTCATGCCGCCGGCGGCGGCGTAATGTGTGGCGAATTCTGCGATGGCGCTTTCCGGGATCGCGTCCTTTTTATGCGACCAGGCGCGGATCTGCGCCGCGATATAATCGCGCTCGCGCCCTTTCGTGAGCATCTCCGGAAACAGGCGCCATGTGAAATCCGTAATGCCAAGCGCCTCCGCGCAATGCGTCCATATTCTCCGTGCCTGGAATCAAGCAATCCACCAGAACGAGCTTTTCGACATGTTCGGGGTGAAAGCAGGCGAGCATGAAGGCCGCCTTGCCGCCCATATCGTGCCCGACGACATGAGCGCGGCCCCCGGCCGCCTCATCGATGAGGGTGCGGATGTCCTTCGCTATGGTTTGCTTGTCGTATCCCCCGGCGGTTCGTTCGGAAAGGCCGAGACCGCGCAGATCGGGGGCGATCAGAGTGAACCGCGAGCAGAGGCGCTCCATCGTATCGCGCCAGGCGAACCAGGTTTGCGGCCAGCCATGAAGCAGGACAATATTTGGGCCTTCGCCGACGCGCACATAGTGCAGCCTGACGCCGTTGACGTGCGCGAAGAGGCTCTGGCCGCCTTTCGGCGGCAAGGCGCCGGCTCCGTACTCCGCCGAGGCTGGCGAACCGATCTCGCTTGTCGAAGCCGGCCCAGACGCCATTGCGCCGGTCGCAAGAGTCGACGCTCCAAGAAGAAAGGCGCGGCGCTCCATGCTCATGATCGATGTTTCCTGTGTATTGATTGGGAACCGCTAAAAATTCGACGCCGGCGGCACGCCATTTGCCTAGAGGGAGATCGTTCTTGATGGAAGCCCGCAGCGCTTCCATCAAGAACGTGAATCTCGTCCTAATTTAGAGAGAGAGCAGGATTCACGTTTGAAATGGAAACGCGATGCGATTCCATTTCAAACGATCCCGCTCTAAGAGTCACGTAAAATCAGCCCTTTAGCCTATCCGTCTGGACGTCGAGGGCGGGGCGTGCGAATCATATCGAAACCAGTTTAGGGAAGCGAAGGAAATGAACGCCTCCAGTCCATTCAACGACATCAGCCTCGAAGAGCTGAAATCCGGCCTCGCGACGGGCGCGGTGTTGCTTGTCGACGTGCGCGAAGCGGACGAATACGCGGCCGGCCATATCGCCGGCGCGATCTTCAATCCGCTGTCGAAATTCGATCCGGGCAAAATTCCGGTCGCGGGCGACGGCCAGAAAGTCGTGATCTATTGCCGCTCCGGCAAGCGCTCCGTGTCGGCGATGGAGCAGGCGCGCCTGCTCGGCCGCCGCGACGCGAATACGCATTTCGGCGGCGGCATTCTCGCCTGGCTCAAAGCCGGCGAGCCGGTCGTCCCGGGCATGTGACGCCTCGATCAGGCGAGCATGTCGTTCCCGGCAGGCCAAGGCCTGACGGGAATTCAGAGCAATATCGCGCGTCCGTGAGAATTTATTCTGGATTCCCGGTCGCGCGCGAGGCGCGCGTCCGGGATCGCCGGCCGAGCGGAATCAATTGGCCGCAGCGTTGCTGGCGTCGCGAAGCGATCAACCTTCGCTTCGCCCTTCGCGCCCAAGCTCTTTCTCCAATTCCACGATGCGCCGCGTCGTCGCCAGCACCGTATCCGGGTTGAGGCTGATCGAGTCGATCCCGAGGCGCACGAGGAACTCAGCGATTTCGGGATAGTCGGACGGCGCCTGGCCGCAGATGCCGCTGTGACGCCCGTTGCGCTGCGCGCCCTCCACCGCGAGCCGGATCATCGCCTTGACCCCCGCGTCCCGCTCGTCGAAATCGAAGGCGACGATTTCCGAGTCGCGGTCGACGCCGAGCGTCAATTGGGTGAGATCGTTGGAGCCGATCGAAAATCCATCGAAATGTTTGGAGAACTCGTCGATCAGCATGACATTGTTGGGAATCTCGCACATCACATAGATGTCGAGCCCGTCTTTCCCGCGCTCGAGCCCGAGTTCATGCATCAGCGCGAGCACCTTTTCCCCTTCTTCGACGCGGCGGCAGAAAGGGATCATCAGCTTGACGTTCGTTAGCCCCATCTCGTCGCGCACGCGCTTCATCGCCGCGCATTCGAGCGCGAAGCCCTCCCGATAGGCCGGATGCGCATAGCGCGAGGCGCCGCGAAAGCCGATCATCGGATTGGCCTCGCTGGTTTCGAAAACGCCTCCGCCGAGCAGAGACGCATATTCATTGGTCTTGAAATCGGACATGCGCACGATGACGGGCTTGGGATAAAAGGCCGCGGCGATGGTCGCGACGCCCTCGGAGAGACGCTGCACGAAAAATTCGGCGGGACTCGCATAATGCGCCGTCAATCGCGCGATTTCCTCGCGCTCGCGCGCATCGAGGCGTTCGGGATGGACGAGCGCCATCGGATGCGCCTTGATCGATTCGGCGATGATGAATTCCATGCGCGCAAGCCCGACACCGTCATTGGGCAAGGCCGCAAGCCCGAAGGCGCTGTCGGGGTTGCCGACATTCATCATGATATGCGTCTTGGGCTTCGTCAGGGTGGAGAGATCCGTCCTCTCGATCTCGAAGTCGATCTCGCCCTCATAGACTTTGCCGACATCGCCCTCGGCGCAGCTCACCGCGATCACGTCGCCGGTGCGGATCACGCGCGTCGCGGCGTCCGTGCCGACGATCGCGGGAATGCCGAGTTCGCGCGCGACGATCGCGGCGTGACAGGTGCGGCCGCCCCTATTCGTCACAATGCCGGCGGCCGATTTCATCACCGTGCCCCAATCGGGCGAAGTCGTATCCGCGACGAGAATCTCGCCGGGAATGAAGCTCGACAACTCATTGGCGCGTTCGATCACGCGCGCCTTGCCGACGGCGATCTTGGCTCCCACCGCCCGTCCTTCGAGCTTGAGCGCGCCATGCCTTGCGACCCGATAGGTCTCGGCGATGTTGCGGTCGCGGCGCGAAGCCACGGTTTCGGGGCGCGCCTGCACGATATAGAGACGACCGTCGACGCCATCCTTCGCCCATTCGATATCCATGGGCCGGCGCGCGCCGGCCTTGGCGCTATAGTGATCCTCGATCGTGATCGCATGGCCCGCGAGCGTTAACGCCTCTTCGTCGGAGATGCAGAAGCGCTCTCTCTCCTTTCGATCCGTGGGAATGTTGCGCGTCGTCGCGCGGCCGCCTTTGGAGAAGATCATCCTGATTTTTTTCGGCCCCAGCGCGCGTTTCAGCACGGCGCGCTTGCCCTGCTTGTAGGTCGGCTTAAAGACGTAGAACTCATCAGGATCGACGGCGCCCTGCACGACATTCTCGCCAAGCCCATAGGCGCCGGTGATGAAAACGACATCCTCGAATCCGCTCTCCGTGTCGATCGTGAAGATGACGCCGGAGGCGGCCAAATCCGACCGCGCCATCTTCATGACGCCGACGGAATTGAACACTTTGAAATGATCGAAGCCGTTGTCGATGCGATAGCGTATCGCGCGATCGGTAAAGAGGCTCGCGAAACAATGGCGCACGGCGTCGAGAACCGCCGCGTCGCCATACACGTTGAGATAGGTGTCGTGCTGGCCGGCGAAACTCGCGGTCGGCAAGTCCTCCGCCGTGGCCGAGGAGCGCACGGCGACGGTGAGCGCCGCGCCATATTCTTCCGTGAGCCGCGCCAAGGCGCGGCGTATCTCCGCCTCGAGATCGGGCGGGAGCGCCGCGCCGTAGACGATTTCCCGCGCTTGCGCGGCGCGCGTCGCAAGATCGTCTACGTCGGCCGGATTCAACCCCTCAAACGCCTGTTTGAGCCCTGGCCAGACGCCCGCCGAATCGAGCGCATAGCGATAGGCTTCCGCCGTAATGGCGAAACCATTGGGAACGAGAATGTCTTTATCGGTCAGCTCTCGATACATCTCGCCGAGCGAGGCGTTTTTTCCGCCGACGAGCGGCACGTCCTCTATGCCGATTTCCGAAAAGAAGCGAATGAACCGACCCGATCCTGCATTCATGACGAACTCTCTTACGACGAGGGCGAAAGCGCATGCGGCTCCCCCTGGAGCTTATGCCGTCATAATTGACGCGGAGACGTGACGCCTTTCAACGATCACATCGAATTTTTGGAAAAGCGTTCATGGGGCTTTTTGCCGCGCGAACGGCCGAGAGGACGCGCCAAAGGCTCTGAAGCGAGCGCGCCGGCCTAGTTTTTTGGCGAGGCGCAGCGCCGCCTCTCTCTAAACTACAGAGAAAAACGGAAAAATCGCGTTTTCTTTTCCGCGAGGAGGACTTTCTCCGTTTCCAACCGGTCAAATATTTCTAAAGGAGAGAATAAAACGGCGATTGAGCCATCTTTACTTGCCGAGCCTTGATTTTGCCGCTATCTGACCGAAACTCTATCACGATTCGTGGGACGCCATTTTTTTAACGCCAGGGGGGTGCCGTGCTGCGTCTACATACGCCGACCTCAAAGTCGCGTTTCCGGGCGAAGCTGGCCGTATCCGATGTCTTATGGGTCGCGCTCGCGCCCATTATCGCCCTCGCGTTGCGCGATCCGGGCCTGCTCGACCCGAGTGGTTTCCCACAACGCCTTCCAGCGACATATATTTACGTTCTCGCTACAATTTTATGCGCCATTCCCGCCTTGCTTCTCTTTCGCGTCAGCGACGGACTCAGCCATTTCTTTTCCGTTCAGGACGCGCTTGCCGTCTGCGCGGCGGTCGCCGCCGCCACGGCCTCGAGCAGCATGATTCTTTTTATTTTCACCCGCCTCGAAGGCGTTCCCCGATCGACGCCGCTTGTCTATGGACTGGTGCTAGGCGCCGGCCTGATGATCGACCGCGCCGCCGCAAGGGCTTTTCACAGGAAGCCCTGGAAATGGCGGAGGCCGAAAGGCGAAGCCGCCGCGACGCAAAAATTACGTCGCGTCATCATAATAGGGGCGGACCGCTTTGCGGCGCTCACGATCAAATTGTTGGACCAACAACGCGTACGAACAACCCAGGCGATCGCGGCGCTTGACCCGCGGCCGTCTTTTGTCGGTCGCAGCATCTGCGGGGTCAAAATCGTCGGCGTTCTTTCCGATCTGGAAAAAGTTCTCGAAGAATACGCCGTCCACGGGGTCGAGGTCGACGAAGTTTGGCTCTCCGACGACGCCCCGGAGATGCCGGTCGGCCTTATCGAAAAAATAGGCGGGCAATGCGAAAATCGCGGGGTGAAATTCGCTCGAATTTCAGAGGCGCTGAATTTGGCGCCGTCATCTTTAGCGGAGCCCAAACTTCGAAGCGGCGATACGGGCACGATGGATGTAGGACATTATTTTAAATTCAAACGCGTGATCGACGTCGTCGCGGCGGTAGTTCTTCTTATCGCGCTCACGCCGCTGACGTTGGCCGCCGTTTATTTGGCGCTGCTCGACGTCGGCGCGCCGGTGATCTTCTGGCAGCAAAGAGTGGGGCGCAACGGACACAATTTTCTTCTTTATAAGTTTCGTACCTATCACGCACCCTTCGATAAGGGTGGCGCGCGGGTTCCCGACGATCAACGCCTCTCGAGAATCGGACGCATGATAAGGGCCTGGCATTTGGACGAAATCCCGCAACTGCTGAATGTTCTGGTTGGGGATATGTCGCTGATCGGACCCCGCCCTTTGCTGCCGCAAGATCAGCCGAGCGATCCGAGCGTGCGATTGCTCGTGCGTCCCGGCATTACGGGTTGGGCCCAGATCAATGGCGGAAGGATCGTCACGCCCTCGGAGAAGGACGCGCTCGACGTTTGGTATATCCGGCACGCATCCTTCTGGCTTGATTTGAAAATCGCCGCGGGCACGCTGCTCTTCGCGCTCACTGGCCAGAAATTGAATTACTCGGCTGTGGAAGAAGCGCTGCGCTGGCGCAATGATAATCTAAACGCGCCCAACGCCGCGGCCGGCGTCGGCGATAAGACGCGCTTGATGGCATAATTGCCGGGCCCGTCCGGACGAAGAAGCCGCTCCACTCGCCCTGAGGCGGCGCAATCCGGCGTCTTAAACAGCTCCCTCTTTCACGCCGCCCGCGACATGGTCGAGATACCATTGGTATGTCGACGCGAGGCCTGTTTCGAGCGAGATTTCCGGCTTCCATCCAAGCGCGCGAATCCGGCTGGAATCCATAATCTTGCGCGGCGCGCCATCCGGTTTGGTCGTATCGAAGACGATGTTTCCCTTATAGCCGACGACGCGCGCGATGGTTTCGGCGATGTCGCGAATCGTCACATCAAAGCCCGCGCCGCAATTGATATGCTCATATTCGTCGTAATGGTCGAGGCAATAGACGACGCCCCTGGCGAGATCGTCTACATGCAGGAATTCGCGCAACGGCGTTCCCGTGCCCCATACGACGACCTCGGATGCGCCGCCGACTTTCGCTTCATGAAATTTACGAATGAGCGCCGGCAACACATGGCTGGTCAGTAAATCGAAATTGTCGTTGGGCCCATAAAGATTGCAGGGCATCACAGAAACATAGCGGCGGCCGTGCTGTCGCCGGTAAGCCTGGCACGTCATGACCCCGGCGATTTTGGCGATCGCATACCATTCGTTCGTCGGCTCCAACGGGCCGGTCAACAGCGCCGACTCGACGATCGGCTGCGGCGCCAACTTTGGATAGATGCAGGAAGAGCCAAGAAAGACGAGACGATCGACCCCGGCCTTATGCGCGCCGTGGATCACATTGGTTTGAATCGTCAGGTTGTCGTAAATGAAGTCGGCCGGATAGCCGCTGTTCGCGAGAATGCCGCCAACCTTCGCCGCCGCGAAAATAATCGCCGTCGGCTGATTGGCTCTCAGCCAGAATTCGACCTCGGGCTGGCGCCGCAAATCGAGAATCGAACGATCGACGGTAAGCGCCGTGCGGCCCTGCGACGAGAGGGCGCGCATGATCGCCGAGCCGACCATGCCGCGATGGCCGGCGACCCAGATGCGTTCTTCCATTGACACTGGCTACCTTATTCTCGACGCCAAATTAATAGGAGGTCCGACTAGACGCCTGCTCTCTCCGGCTCGGACTTATGATCACGCAGGAGCACCTCCCACCGCTGCAAGGCGAGCTGCTTGCGAAACGAATGATCGAGCATGGCGCGCGCGTTGCGGCCCATTTGTTCAAGACGGGGGCGATCTGTCTTGAAGCTTCGGATCACTTGAGCAAGCGTTCGGCCATCTCCGGGCGCGACGACCGCGCCGCATTGATGTCGCGTCACCAGTTCCGCGATCTCTCCGCTTGGGTCGGTCACGGCGATCGTGGGACGCCCCGCTGCGGCGACGCCGTAGAATTTGCTCGGCACGATCAGCCCCTCCATCGCAGGCAGAAGCGAAATCCAATGCGCATCCGGAACGGCCAAGGACTGCGCCAGATCCTTCGCCGCCTGATAGGGCCGAAATTGAAACATTTCCCCAAGTCCCCTCTGCTCGACTTCGGCGCGCAAAAAGGGCGTCAAATATCCGCCTCCGATAAACAAAAAAAGAAGATCCCCTTCATCGCGCAAATGTTCCGCCGCATCGAGCACAGTCTTATATTCGTGCGCCCGTCCGAGATTGCCGGAATAGCCAATCACGAATTTGCCATCGAGCCGCCAGGCGGAACGGAACGAATTGTCTTTCGTCGGCAAGGGCGCGATCGATTCGTCATCGCACCAATTCGCGATGATCTCGATTTGCGCCGCGTCGACGCCCGCCGATTCGAGGCGGCGACGCATGCGTTCTCCAAGAACGACATTGTAGCGCGCCGCTCTCAGACTCGCATTGCGAGCGGCGATGATCGCGGGCGCAAAGGGCGCGAGAGCGCGCATTCCCAGGCCGAGCGCCAATTCGGGATAGAGATCTTGCAGCCAGTTGATCAGCGCCAGCTTCTTTAACCGCGCGACGGGCGCAAGGGCGACCGACAATAGCGGCGGGTCGGTTTTGACGATCAGCCGATCTCCGGGCGCGGCGAGACGCCACGCGGCGAAAGCGAAGCGCTGATACATGGCAAGATAGTCCGCCGCCCTGCCGGCAAGAGAGCCGCGGCCGAACCGCGGCCTATAGACCCGATGGATTTCGACGCCGTTCTTGATCTCGAAGGGGGGAAGATCGGCGCCCGGGTCGTCATAGAGGCCGCGACTTGCGATAACGCTCACCTTGATCCCCTCGCCCGCCAAATGAAAAGCGAGGTCGGAGAGAATTTGGCTTGTCGCCGAATGATCAGGATAAAAAAACCGATTGACGAAAATGAGCCGGGCCGACGTCATCGCGCGCTTAATCGATTTTGACGCGCGGACGCCGCGGTCGCAATCGATCCGACTCCCTTTCGGCAGGCGGATTTGGCGGCCTCACGCTTCATGTCGGCGCGCTCGTCCCTTCCCGCCTTGCCGCGCCGTCCAAAATAATCGGCGCCGGCAATGAGAAGCCGACGTCTTTCGCCGCTCGACTTCCGGACGTCATGATCAAACATCCTTATGAGACAGGATCAGGCCCTCCGACGAGGCGAAACGCTAGACAGGCATCAATTTGCATGTCTAATTTTCAAGCGTGCTGAATGCTTATCACGGGTCAATCATGCAAAAGCGGATATTGGTGACGGGAGGCGCAGGCTTTCTCGGTTCGCATTTATGCGAAAGGCTTCTTAAGGACGGCCATGACGTCTTATGCGTCGATAATTTTTTTACCGGCTCACGACGCAACATTTCACATCTTCTCGACAATCGCAATTTCGAACTGCTGCGTCACGATGTGACCTTCCCTCTCTATGTGGAAATCGACGAGATATATAATTTGGCCTGTCCGGCGTCCCCCATTCATTATCAGTTCGATCCGGTTCAGACGACGAAAACCAGCGTTATGGGCGTCATCAACATGCTCGGTCTCACCAAACGCGTAAAGGCTAGAATGCTGCAGGCGTCGACGTCGGAAGTTTACGGCGATCCGACCATTCACCCGCAACCCGAAGAATATTGGGGCAATGTAAATCCGATCGGATATCGATCCTGCTACGACGAAGGAAAGCGCTGCGCCGAGACGCTCGTCGTCGACTATATCCGTCAGCACAAAGTGGCCGCGAAGATCGTACGAATTTTCAATACATACGGCCCGCGCATGCACCCCAATGACGGGCGCGTGGTTTCGAACTTCGTCGTGCAAGCGCTCAGCGGCAAAGATATCACGCTCTATGGCGACGGCAGCCAGACGCGTTCCTTCTGCTACGTCGACGATCTTATCGAAGCGATGGTTCGAATGATGGCGACGAGCCACGAGATGACCGGGCCGATCAATATCGGCAATCCAAATGAATTTACGATAAGGGAGCTCGGCGAATTGGTCGTGCAACTGACGGGGTCGAAATCGAAGCTCGTATTTCAGCCGCCTCCCGCCGACGATCCAAAGCAGCGCCAGCCCGACATCAGCAAGGCGAAGGGTCTGCTGCGTTGGGAGCCGACCATCGCGCTGCGCGACGGCCTTATCAGGACGATCGGCTATTTCGACGATTTGTTGCGCCGCGGCGATGGCCCTCATGAAATCGGCGCGAACCGGACGACGTAAAACATTGGCGGCGCGAAAGCGCGTCCGAAGCGAGACTTGCAATCAGGCCGCTTTGAGGAGCCAGTCCCTATACTGCTTGTCGGCGGTTAGTTTTGAACGCTGTTGTGCGCCCCCAGGGGCGATCAAATATCGTTGGTAGGTTGTTATCCACGGCATCGCCTCGACTTCCGCAGGCGTCCCCGGAAGAACCTCGATGATGAGATCAGGCCGATAGCGAATGATAATTTCCTGGAGCGCGCGCAAGAGTTCAGGCTCATAGCCCTCGACGTCGAGTTTCAGCAACAGTTTCTGTTGGGCGCCGAAAAAAAATTCAAGGTCGGCTACGCCGTGTGTGGAGACCAGTCGCCTATCTACATCGTCTGAGAAAATTTGTGCAAAACTCTCGATAAGGGAGCCGTTCGTCAAATGGTCTCGCGGCTCAAAGAAGTTGCGAAACCCGGAGACGTCGGCCACCGCCGCCCTGAATGGCTGCACAAAGTCTGCTTCATTCGCTTCGAGATTTGCAAGGAGGCGCCGAAAGGCTTCAAGAGAAGGTTCGAACGATACAATGGTCTGCAGTCGACATCGGCGCCTCGCTTTAATCAAAGCATCGAAAAAGACGGAATAGACGCCAACATTCGCGCCAATTTCTATAATAGCGTCATAGCGATCAGCCGCCTCTCGTTCAAGCCAGCGGAAAACTTCGGCTTCATAGTCGAGCCTTTTTCTAAACAGGACGGCTTGATCGAACTCTAAAAAATGCGGAATGAGCTTGATCCTGGTCGCCTCGCCCACGACCACCGATCTTGCGGCGAACGCCAGCGCTGGCCAACGCACGCCAGAACCGACCGCCAACACTTGTATGTGAGCCGCAATGTTTTCGTTCAACACATGTCTGCATAGCGGAGATATGATTGCGAAATATAAGCGGGTAGCTGATAAACTTCGCGCTAGGAGCTTCTGCAAAGCGACTAGGGCGGGCCTCACAAGTCGTGAGACGTTGTGGACGGCCGCAGCCGCTGACTGAGCGCCAAGTTTCGATCTGTAGCTCAAAAAAACTCCTCTTGCGCCTTCGAACGCGCGCTGCGCATTGGTTCGCTTCGCTGGATGATCCAATCCCCCAATGCGAGGACATCCATATTCGTGCGCAGAAAGCAGTCGAGCGCCTCTTCGGGCCTGCAAACGACCGGTTCATTCTCGTTGAAGGAAGTGTTTAAAACCAGGGGCACGCCGGTAACGTCTCGGAAAGCGGAAATCAGCGCGTGATAGCGGGCGTTCGCTGATCTTTTCACAGTTTGCAGGCGCCCCGAGCCATCGACGTGCGTGACCGCCGGAACGAGCGCGCGCTTTTCTTCACGAATCTGAAATACCTGCATCATGAAGGGAACGTCGTCTTCCTCCTCAAACCATTCGCCTACAGCTTCCGACAGAATGGAAGGCGCAAAGGGACGAAACGACTCGCGTCGCTTGATCTTCTTGTTGAGAATATCCTTCATGTCCGCTCGACGGGGATCGCCGATAATCGAGCGATTGCCGAGCGCGCGCGGACCCCATTCCATACGGCCCTGAAACCACCCGATTACCTTGCCCGACGCGACCGCCTCCGCAGTCCGTCTGCATAGTTCTTGCTCATCATCGATCTTCTCGAATATGCAACCCGCTTCTGCAATATGATTAGAACGCTCCGACAATAGTCGCTCGATGTAATCCGCTCCAAATTCCGGCCCCCAGTAAGCGTGATCCATGACGAAGGAGCGTTTGCCGCCATGCTTGTGCCAAACGGCGAACGCCGCGCCGATGGCGCCGCCGGCGTCGCCGGCGGCCGACTGCACATAGACATTCTTAAAGGGCGTCATGCGGCGGATCTTGCCATTCGCGACGGAATTCATCGCGCAGCCGCCGGCAAGAGCGATATTGGGAAGCTTGTGTCTTACATACTGAGCATTGAGCAGATTGAAAAACGCCTCCTCATACATCGCCTGCGCCGAACGGGCGATATCCCGGTGTCGATCGTTCAACGCATCAGTCGAATGTCTGCGCGGCCCCAACAGGTCTTCCAGGGCGGGCGTGAAAAGATCGGCGAATTCGGGCGAACCTCCCCGCCATTCGAAAGCGAGTTTTTCCTGGTGATGTCGAAAATAGGATAGGTCCAGTTCGAAACCGCCATCGGCGCGAAGCCGCACGATCCGGCGCATATGCGGGAGGAAAGATGGCGCGCCGTATGGCGCAAGGCCCATCGCTTTATATTCATCGCCGTAATGCGGGAAGCCAAGATATTGTGTGATCGCCTGGTAGAAAACACCGAGCGAATGCGGAAAGAAGGCGCGTCCGTGGACGACGATTTCCGTCTCTCGGGCGACGCCCCACGCGGCGCTGGCGAAATCCCCGAATCCGTCGACGGAGCCAACGACGGCTTCAGTGAAAGGCGATACATGAAACGCAGAGGAAAGATGCGCCAGATGGTGCTCTACATGCTCGACGGCGCGGAGGCTCCGCTGTCCTGGATAACAGCGTTCGAAGAGTTCGTCGACATCCTCCCGCGCGCTGCGATTTTTCAGTCGCTGGAGAATGAGGGAGAAGTTCGGACGACTGGTGAAAATATAGCGCAACTTACGGGCAAAATTGGCTTTGCTATCCTGGTTGAGCGCGACACAGTCCACGTCGCCCAATGTCGCGCCAGCCTCGGATAGACAATATTCGATCGCCCGAGAAGGAAAACCCGCCCAATGCTTGATGCGTCGGAAGCGTTCCTCTTCGGCGGCTGCAATGAGAACGCCGTCACGGACAAGACAAGCGGACGCGTCGCCATGAAAGGCATTGAGGCCGAGAATGATCAAATGCCGCTCGCTTCTTCCACGCGTCCCAGAATTCACGCTATGGCGACAATCGACTTGGCGAGCCACGGCTTCGACAAGCTGTCGCGGTCGCTGTCCTCAAGCCGCTGCGCAACGGTCGTTGAACGCTTTAGGAAAGTCAGATGGGGAATCCCCGAGGCCTGAATCGCGACTAATTGCTGATCTCGATCGCAACACGCTCGGATCACCCCATTATATCCTCTATCGCCGGGATCGGCGTCTTGGCGTCGAGGAGGAAGCAGCCGTCGACAAAGACCAGCGATGTGCAATGACGTTTCGAGACTCCTGGCGCGAAGCCGAAGAAATCCACCCTTCCACAATCACGATCGCGAATCTCTTCAAAAAAACCATAGCCTTCGGCGTTGTCGAGCAAGATAGCGCCCCTTGGCGCCAGGACCTCGAACGCGAGCTTCACGAGTTCTCGGCGTAAGTGCCCATCGATAACGATGATATCGAACCGTCGGATCCCAAAGGCGGCAAGGACTCGCCGCACGTCCTCGATGGACCGCGTGGCGTGATCAACTGGGATGTAACGGAGCGTGACATTTGGCGCCGCTGTGTCGCGAAGCGATTCACACCATGCTTCATTCTCTTCAATCGTGAGAACAGATTTCGCTCTCGCGGCCCACCACCGAGTCGATTGACCGCCGCCAAATTCGAGCACGTTCTTATCGTCGAATGCTCGCTGAGCAAGAAAATTAATCGCGGGATATGTATACCAGGGAATGGGCGCGCCGCTCGCGGAGCAGGCGGACTGACGCAGGCTGCTTTTCCAATGTCCGGTCAACAGGCTAAACCGGATCGGCGTGACGAACGCGGTCGCGAATGCGCGCGACGTCCGCCATAATGCTGGCGGCATAAGCGCTTTGGCGACTTTGGCGATGCTTTCAAGCCAAGTCCGGCTCATATCCGTCTCCAACGCGGAAACGGACGCGCGCGCTGCGCGCCGTCATTTCCTTTGTGCGTCCAAACGCAACGATCGTTCGACGATCTCCATTGCGATCATGATTTCAGCAAGCGTACGCTGCAAGACATAAAGCCATCCCGGCCAACCATCGAGAATGCAACCTTTGACCAGCAGAACGTAAATGAACACAAGAACCGGCGCCGGCCACGCCATCGATCTCACGCGATCCGTCGCGCGCAAAGCGGTTCGAGGGCTGTTGAGAAGATGCTCGGCTTCGAGATGCGCGTAGTTTCGCTGCGAGGTCAGCCATCGCGACAGCGGCTTACGATCATCATGTAGAATCTTAGCGCCCAATCGTCGAATCGGTCCGTCTATCTCCAGACGCTGCGTATGTCCGGTCTGAACATAGCGCGCGCCGAGTCGTCGAAAGAGCAATGTGACCGCGGGATACAGCGTCCCCCGAAGAGGTCGACCCATAACGCAATAAGTAAAATCCGCGGCATAGGCGCTGCAGGCGCCGCGAGGATCCAATCCGGCCAATTCGCTGACGAATTCGTCGGTCAAAAGATAATCCGCATCGAGCGCCAATATCCATTCGGTTCCGATGCCGCTCTCCCCGATGGCGAAATTCCACTGATTGGCATGCGCGTCAAACCGACGTTGAACGATCCGCGCCTTTGGAAAATTCGAGATAATGTCGATTGTCCGATCTGTGCTGTAACTATCGACGATAACAATATCATCCGCCCAATGAAGCGCCTTTAACGTCCTTTCGATATTTGCCTCCTCATTAAATGTTAGAATAACGGGCGTGATCAGTTGCAGCACGAGCGCCTCTCACCGACACATGCGCCGTAGGCGGCCTCCATCTGCGCCGCAATCGCACTCCAGGAAAATTGGTCGCGCGCGATGCAAGCGCCTATTCCACCCATTTTCCAGCGCTCCGCGGGAGCGTTGAGCAACGCAGCGATCGCTCTCCCGAAAATTTCCGGCGCTCCTTCTGCAACGACGCCAGCGCCCGTCGCCTGAACCGTTTGCGCAAGGCCTACCTCCGGCGTCACCACGACGGGACGTCCGCACGCCATCGCCTCGAGCGCCGCTATGCCGAAATTTTCCGAATAGGACGGCATGACAAACAAGTCGCAAGAGCGGATGAGCTTCCATTTCGCGTCGCCGTGGACGGGACCATGAAAAGTTACTCTCTCGGCGACGCCCGCATCTCGGGCGCACGCTTCGAGCCGGACGCGATAGTTTTCTTCATCATTGCCTGCAATGACGAGTTCGGCCTGCGGAACACGGGCTATGGCCAAAATGAGCCGATCGAGCCCCTTTTTCCAGTTAAGGCGTCCGAGCGATAGCACGCGCGGCGGTTCGGCTCGGCGCGAGGCCTCGGAGGAGCGCGCTTTCTCGAAAGGGGGCATGTCGACGCCGTTAGGAATAATGTCGATGCGCCGCGCGGCGAGCCGCAGTTTTTGCAGTTCCACGACCTCGATCGGCGCCGTCAGATGCAGAGTCGCCGCGCCGGCGATATTGGCGCGCTCAAACAATTCGATCCAGGCGGACTTGAGCAATCGATTTTTCCTGGCGATCAGTTCGCTGACGAGCATCCCTCGTGGCGATAAGACGTACGGAATTTGGCGGCGCCGTGCGAGACGCGCCGCAAAAGTCGTCGGCCACAGGAAGACTGAATGCAGATGTAGAATGTCGAATCCGTCGGCGTGCTCGTCGAGCGCCTTGGCCATTGCAGGCGAACGATAGAGCCGTCGCCCCAGGCCCACCGGAAAATACCATACTTTCACGCCTTCAAGATCGACTGGCTGCGCGAGGGGCACGCTGGAGACGCCCAAGCCGTCGATATTGGTCGTAAAGACGTGGACCTCATGACCGCGCGCCGCCAACGCCTTGCAAAGGCCGTGCACCGAATAAATCGGCCCGCCATAACGCGTCGCCGGCAGGTAGGTTGGGACAAGGTGAAGGATACGCATGGATCCTAGGCGCGATCGTCCACGACCCACGGACACCACTTCGGAACGCCCCATCTGCAGATCAACCATGCCGCCAACAGCGAGCCCACGAAGCCTCCCAAAGTCTTGGTGATGCTTGCTTCAAGGAAAGTCGCGCCGAAGATCGCGGCGCTGGCGAGGGCCATGCCCAACGCGCCGCGCGACCGGCGCCAAGACAATAGTATTTTGTAGGTTCTCCCCAACGCATACCCAAACAAGGCGAGACAGGCCATCATGCCAAACATGCGAAAATCTATATAGCTTTCAGCGACATATCCGAGGCTGATGGACGTGCCCTCTCTAGGTCTGGTCAGTCCCCCCGTGAAAATATATGTCCGCATGGAGTCGTCTATTTCCGTTTTCCACGGGAAAAACATTCTCGGCGTAAACGGCCTGATTAACGCGTCGAACCAGATCGCGCCGTCCTCATGGGGGACCATTTGCGGCACTCGCTCGAGAACGACGCCGAAAAATTCGGTATATGAGAGCCGTCGTATGAGCTGATCGGCGCCGTTCGCGAGAGCCGCGCCATCGAGCCTTTGCGCCAATTCTGCAAGCTTGCTCCATTGTGCGCTCGCATCGACGGCGACGATTTGCGCCGAGGCGCCGCCGGAAACATAAGCGCGGTATTCGTTCTTGACCGCCGTCCATACGACGCCAAGAGAAAGCGCCATCGCGGCGACGACTGCGATTCCAACCGAAGCGCGCGCGGTCGGACGGAGCTGGGAGGCGAGCAGCGCCATCAGCAGAAAGAAGAACACCGTCTTGAAGTCGGAAAAAAAACCCCCGATGCTGGTGAGCAGTTCGAATGCGAAGGCGCCGTAAAGAAATTGCCGAGACGCGGCCGGTCGCAGAAAACTAGCGTAAGCGAGAAGATAGAAGAACGCCCACCGTAACGCAGAAATTCCCAACAGCACTTGCATCAGCCCGGGGGCGATCTGACTTCCGCCAATCATGATGGCGGCGCTCGCGAGAGCGTACTGGAAATAGAGCTTGAACCAGTCCGATACAGGATGCGCCAGCGCCATGGCGCGCGTTTGCTCTCCCGTGCGCCAGTCCCATCCGCCCGCCCCCAGGCGCATCCCCGCCGCCAGACAAAGGAGACCGATTAACGTCAGCGAGGCGGCAAGTTCGGTGTCGCCGCCGACTTGCGAATAATCCGCCAACGGGATGCCAAGCCAGTTCGCATGAAAGATGGCGGCGGAGGCCTGCAGCCAAGGATACACAAAAGTAAATAACAGGATCGGCGACTCTCCGGGCCGCCACAGCAATATCACCGAAGCCCCGAAGACGATCACCGAGAGCAGCGCCATCAGCCCATTTGGCCCCAGGCCGCCAAGCAAAAACAGCGCGCTGCAGACAAGCGGAAGAAAGCCCAGCGATCTTGAGCGCGGTCGGTCGAAGCTTTTCCATGCGAGAGACATTTGGTCAGGAAACCGCGCGGGACCGTCGACGTTTGAGGTAGTCGAGCGCGGCGATGACGCCGTCGACCGCCGCTTGGGGGCTATATTGCTCCGAGACTCGCGTCATAGCCGCTGCGTCGGGCGCCGTCTCGAATATGTCATCGATCATATCGGCCAACATCATTACGTCGCCTGTCCTGAAACTGCGCCCGGCGCCGCCATCAGCGGCGAGATCGAGCGAACAACCGCAGGCGTCGGACACGACAATCGGGCGCCCGCACGCAAGAGCCTCGTTCGCCACCAGTCCCCAAGTCTCTCTACCCGTCGATGGAAGCGTTAAACAATCGGACGCGGCAAAGACAGCGGGCATCCTGGACTGATTGCAAAACCCTAGCATATGCAAGGGGACGTCATCTTTTGCAGCCGCCTCTATCATCGCGGAATGGAGTTCGCCGTCTCCGGCGACCATCGCCTCGACGTTTTGGCCTCTTGCTCTCAAAATCCGCGCAGCACTGATGATGTCGAGAGGCCGTTTGAAGGGCTGCAACTTGCCCGCAAATAAAAGAACGCGCGCCTCATCCGACACCCCCAGCATGTTCCGCAAATCGCGTCTCGCGCCTTCCGTCGCCCGAGCGGCGAACCAGCCGATGTCGACGCAATGCGGTGAGAAGAACAGTCGCTCCGCTGGATAAGCGTAATGCTCGTAATATTGGCGCGAACGGGCGCCGACATAAAGCGCCACATCAAACATGCGCAGAAAAAATGGATAGGCGATCGCTTTCGCTTCCATCTTGAGCTTTGAGCGGGGCGTAGCGAGCTGGCTGTCGCCGCGCACCAAGACAGGCATGCCGAGGCGCTTCGCCGCGATCAGCCCCTGCATGAATGATTTCAGATGCCATCCGAAAATGAGCGCAGCATCGAACCGCCCTTCGCGCAGGCGCGCCCCGATTTCCGGCGTATCGCAACCTGAAAAGCGATCGGTCCCGGGACGCGGCGATATATTATTCAGGAAGCTGCGATTATAGCCTGTCGTAAGATCCACGTCCCACTCAAAAGCGGCGCCAAAACCGGCGCGCGCCTGCTCGTCGGGCGTCGCTCGGTGAGCAAAGAACACATGCGCGTCTAACCTTCGGGCGAGTTCCCGAAACAGCACGGCATGATATTGGATTGGATGAGACGAAAGAACGGCAAGACGCTGCATGACGTCAAATAAAGCCTGGCGGTTCGATCAACCACCGCGTGCGCCCTTGGACTCGGACGATCGCTTCGATCTGGTCACGCAAAACCGGAATGTTTGCGGCCAAGCCGCGCACAAACGCCCGACATGCTGATTTGATCGAGGCGTCTGGCGGCGCCGTCTTCCAATCCTCGTTGAAATGAGCGATCTCAACCGAAAAATCCGGGCTCATGAGCGCGAAATATTTGCGTATTTCATCTGCCGAATATTCTTTCCAATGATGTCCGTAGGTCACGGTGTGCATAATTTCGTCAGGAGAAACGCCGACGCCCGCGAGAGTCGTCATACGCTTCAACACATGCAGCATCTTCCATGGCGTCAATGAGTTTGGGGTGGTGATGTATACGAATCCGCCTACACGCAGGAGGTCGTAAACGCGTCGCCACAACAGGACCGGATTGAATGTGATGTGCTCCATGATCTCTGTGAACACGACGACGTCGAAACTTTCCCCTTCCTCTTGAAGGAAGTCGCCATCTTCCAATCTCCCGACGGCGAGATTGTCGATGCCGCCCTTCTGCGCGCGCGCCCGCATCAAGGGCTGATCCGCGAAAGCCGGCGCGTCGATTGAGACCACATGATAGTCCATCGCGCGCAACGCCAGCGACAGGTGCAGATAGTGGCTGCCAATATCCAGCACTTTCGCCGGGGGCGGAGCCAACTCAGTCATCCGGCGCAAGGTACGCTCGAATCGGCCCCGATGCTCCTTGAAATAAGCGACATCCTTTTCGTTTGCCCCGCCTCGGACAATTTCCTCCACTTGGGCTATTGCGGCGCTGGCGCTTAATGCGCGATCCTTCATCGCACCCAATTCGACCGCCCCATAAATGAATTTGACGATTGCAAAGCGAGACTACCGCGCGGGCGAGCGCTTTACCGCTACAATCCCAACTTGCTGCGCAAACAGATTAGGAAACAGGCGAACGGCAAGCCTATCTATTTGGCGCGCAACTCCTCCAAAGGCGTGGATGCGCCTCAATCCAAAAAGCGGGGCGGCTCCGTCGCCAATGATTTTGAAACTGTCAAACGCGTCGCGAATCGGCCCGCGGAACAATTCATCCAGAACGGAATTGAATGTGTAGAATCGCAAGTGGGTACGATCCAAAACGCCAAAGTCCTCGTAGTTCCATTTCCCCAATAAAAATCTCGATCTCGTGCGCCATTCCAAGACGTTGGGAACGGCCGCTATCAAAAATCCTTCGGGTTTCAGGAACGGCAAAAACGCTTCAATTATCCGCGAAGGTTCTCGCAGATGCTCTAGAACATGAGAAAACAGCAGACAGTCAAATTGATTTGCTTCGAAGCACTCCAAAAAACGGCGCTCTTCAATATCGATTATATGAATTCTATCCACAATCTCCCGCGCAATTTTCCCTTCCGCGGGATTGAAGGTGATCCCTTCAATCCACACGTCACGCCTTTTCTGTTTGATCAGCGTGGCAGTGTCCCCGCAACCGCAACCGATATCCAATATATTGGATACGCCCCTTGGTATTAGTTTTACAACAAAGCTGTTGCCCGCGTTCGAATAGAGCTGCTTTTGCGAGTTGAGCGCCAACCAACCTCTCCATCGACTATCGCCACAGCGCAGGGATTAAAGGTCTAGGAATCTTACCGAATGCGCTCAATTCGGATGGTCACAATCCAATTCACTTAGCAAGCTTTTAATTGTAAATCTGGATTCGATAAGACAAAATGCCATTGAAACAATCGCATATTTTTAATATCTGCCCGAGTCAGCCTTCATGACCCCTAACGATATCTTTTATATCCAAAAACTTGTCGACGCCGGATGCATTCATTCCCCGGTCCTGGAGTTGGGAGCAGGATATGGCGGCGCAACGGCTCGGGAAGTCGTGGAGAGAGCGGGTTTAGAATATAAAGCGACGGACATATGTGGAGGTCCCGGCGTCGACTACCGCGCCAACTTCGAAGCCGACGACTGCTTGTCCAACTTTCCGCGAACAGACTTTGGAAGCGTGTTTGTGCTGAATGTTCTGGAGCACGCGTTTTTGCCTATTGCCGTTTTGGATAACGCGATCAAGCTATGCAAAGCAGGGGGGACGGTTGTCACGATAGCGCCTTGCATGTGGCCTGTTCATAATTATCCGCGAGACTATCAGCGCCTTCTGCCGGACTGGTTCGTAACCTATGCCGAGCGGCGTCCAAATGTTCGATTAATGGAGCGGCATTTTGAGTTCCTGGGTTTTGGTCCGGTCGCCGACTTCATGCAAAATGGAGAAAGACGTCTTCCATCCCCATTCAGGCATACCGCTGAGAGCTTGTATTCTCGCGGCGTGCACAAGCTCTTCAACACGACAGGCAGAGGCCAGTGGACCGCCCACCATGTGGCCATTGGCGCCGTATTTGAGAAAGCCTGATAGGCGGCCGAGCTGCTTTGCGAGGTCGGCGCCGATTTCGCCATCGACTATCGCGGCGGCGCAGGGAGCAAAGGCGCGGGAATTTTGCCGAATGCGCGCGCAATGCGCCACCATAGAACCCAGTTCAACGGATATATCTGATTCAATTGCGCAAGCGACTTCAGAGCCAGCATGAGCTCGCCACGCATGGCCGCTCGCATAATCCAGCTCAAATGATAATTGCCACGCACCGCGGAGCGGAAATATTGAAGTTTTCGATAGTCCTCACCGCTCCAAAGCGCCCGACTCCATGCGTCGAGCGCAAGTTCCTCTCGGAGATAGTATCCGCCGGTTTTTGAATGAACGGACGCCATTTTGCTATGCGAACGGACGCTATGAAAAATGCGCGCGTCTCGAACAATCGGAAAGCGCTCGGCGACGCGATGATAGAACTCAAGATCGCCAGCAACTCGAAAGGCCGCGTTGAACAGCCCTATCGTTTCTATCGTGCGTCGCGGAAACATGATCGACGACAACGACGCCGGCAAAGCCCCATAGTGAGAAGCGATCCACACATAGAGATTTCGATTGACGACTTCCGGCGTGCGATCCTCTAAGCTCGTCGTGACCACGCCTGTAAATTCATTGATATATTCCGGATTGCCATAAACCAAACCCGCGTCAGGATGCTTTCGCAACATTTCCAATTGGGCCGCCAAATACCCATTTTTCATGAGATCGTCTTGGCAAAAGACTTGGATATATGAACCGCGCGCTCTTTCGATGCAGCGGTTCAGGTTGCCGAAAATGCCGGCGTTCGACCGATTTTTGAAAAACCTTAGGCGCTTGTCGTCGATCGATTCGATCGTTTCGACAGTGTCGTCGGTTGAGCCGTCATCGGATATGATCAACTCGAACTCGATATCTTGCGCGAGTATCGAACTCAGCGCCGCTCTCAGGAAGGGAGCGCCGTTGTAAACGGGCGTCACAACGGAAATCAGCATCCGGCCTTCGGCTGTCGCTGACGTTCCAGGGCTTCGTCGAGCGCTGCCGCCATGAGCCGTGCGCTCTCTCGGGCCGAAAATGCGCCGAAGGCGCCCCAGTCGACGCTATCCGGATCATATTCGGCGGCGACAAACTCCTCGATTATATCCGCCACCCGAGTCGCCTCTGGCAACGCCGTTTCGGTGAGCGCGATGGCGCGGCCCGCGCGGCTGCGCGCGAGAACCTCGACAGCGGCGCTTGCCTCATGGAGCAACGCCAGCGCCGGGCGGCGCGCCTGCACGGCTTGATAGACTTTCGACGGCGAATAATGCGGCTCTGTCGAGCCCACGATCAGCACGCCGGACGCCTTCTTGAGATGCGCAAGCACGTCAATATAGGCCATGCGATGCGGATGCTCGGTGACGAGGCTCGCAATCCCCAAACGTTCGGCGACGGGGAGGACATTGAACCCGCGCGGATCGTTCGGGGATTTGCCGCAGCCAATGAAATGAAGCCGTAGTTGGTCCCCGAGGGGGCTTTTACGCTCTCGAAGAAGCGCCACGCCCTCCAAAAGCCTTTGGAGGACGGGCCGCCCCTTGGGCAGCAGGGCGCCCGCATAAACCAAATGAAATCGCCCGTCAGAGGGATCAAACTGCGAGAGCTCTCGCATCCCAAGGTCCGGCGCCGCAAAATCCAAGCTCGAAAAGCCATAGGGCATCGCAGCGGTTACGCATGTTTCGCGTAGACGCGGATGACGATCAAGAACGCCCGCATAATATCCGCTTGCTACGCCGGTAATAAGCGAAGCGTTGCGCACGGCCCAGGGCTCCAGCGCGCTCCCAAGCGTCATCGAGGCCCATGCCTTTGAAAATTTAACCTCCGCCTCGGGCCAAACCGTAACCCAGGGATCGATGTAATCGACGCCAAAAGGCAGCGGCGCTTCGCGATGGAGAAGCTCGCCAAGCAGCGCCGAATAAAAGGATGGAACCGTGATGTGAACGAAATCGATCCGTCGTTCCCTGCGCAGCCGCCGTAAGGCCGCCAAATGCCATGGCAGCGCGCGAACGCCGATATCTCCAACGATTCGGATCGGCCGCGTCGGCAAGGCGGGCGTTCGTATGACTTCGAGAGATTGATCAACGAGCGCCGCGAGGTCCCAATCGAGCGCCTCCTCGTAATGGCGCCAATGCGTCGTGACGATTATCGTCCGCCAGCCGAATTCATGCAGATGCTGGCTCAGGAGTCGCGCGCGGTGCACCCCTGCGAGATTGCTGGGCGGGAAATGCGCGGCGACGAGGGCCACGGTGCGAGGCGCACGCATCATGCGGCGGCGGACTTCCGCCAGGCGACCGTGTCGCGTCCGTATTCCTTAAGCGCAAACCCGCGCCGTCCCAGCAGATCCGCCACAAGAGATTTTTCCGCGACGTTCATATGTTTGTGTTCGAAGAGAATGAAGCGTACGCGATGACGATCGAACTCGATATTTTCGAGTATCGGACGTTCGTGACCTTCCACATCCATGATGACCGCGTCGACCCGGCCATCGGCGAAATTTGACGCCACGTCCGCGAAAAGCAACGTCTTGACGCAAATTTGAGTGATGTTCGCGTGAGGGAAATGCCTTGTCAGATGGCTTTCATCCAAAGAAGCGATTTCCCCCGCCCAATCCGGCAGAGCGAGCCGCTCTACGTCAGCGTCCTCAATGCGAAATAGCAATCGTTCTCCGCGCGACGTCGAGATCGCGGCGTTCAAAAACACCAGCCTGTCAGTCTGGTGAGCATAGTTCTGGATCAATCGCGCATAAGCTCCCGGCTGCGGCTCAACCAGGACGCCCCGCCAACCGGGCGAATCCAGCAAGATTGGCCGAACCGGATCGCCAGCAACGCCATCATAGGCGCCAATCTGGATGAATGCGACGTCGGATTCGCCGGCAAAAAACGCCCTAAGCCGTTTGGCGGGCGTATCATGAAAAGCGTGCGGGAGCCATGTATAGAGGCGTCTTGCCACTCTTTCCAAAGAAGGAATGGCGCGGACAATAGCGAGCCCCATGTCACGAAAAGTCAAACTCAACTTTCCCGATCTTCCATCTCTATAATGCGTCTACCGCGCGGCCTCGACATAGAGGCTATAAGGCGCATGATTTTGCTGATCGATCGCCAGTTGCGGATCGGCGGATTGACGAAAAGCCCGCCGCTCGATCCGCTCGAAGCCCGCCCGACTCAGGAGAGCCTTCAATGTTTCGAAGTCGTAGCCGAACAAATGTTCGCCGCCCTGATGGAAGACATGATTGACGACATGCATCGGCGTCACGAGATCGCTCGGCAAATGAGCGATGTCCCAACCAAGCTTGCTCCAAGTCGCCTCATCGCCGGAAACATAAGCCTCCACGAAGCGTTTCGCGTCAGGCACGATAATTCTCAACACGCCGCCAGCAGCGAGCAGCCGATAGTAATCCCGCAGCATCGCCGGCGCGTCGTCAGCGAAATCGACATGTTCCAGGACGTGCTCGATAAGGATACGGCGAACGGAGCCGTCGGCGAAAGGCAGACGCCGACGGATATCGAGACAGATCGTGGTGTCGCGGTGGCGCGTAAGTTCGATGTTGACCCAGTCCTGCAAGCCGCGTCCGCCGCTGCCGATGTTGAGCGATAATCCTTCGCGCCGCCGCAGCCGATGAACCGTCATATGGAAAGAAGGATTCACGACGTTGAGGGCTCGGGTCCACATCGCGCGCAATTCATGCCGCAAAATATCGAAGGTTCTGCGGCTAACGGGCAGACGCGGTATGACAACGCTTCCGATTCTCGATTTCAGGGTCGACACAAGATCGGTCCATCAAACGCTGTGTAAATTCCAAGACTCTTCGCAAAGCGCCGGCCCCGCGGCGCCCACGGCTTGCGACACCGCGGAAAGGAGCTTCACGCTTTCCAGCCGCCAGTTGAAGCGCTCTTGCCCCAGCCGATACGCCCGTTCGCGGGCGGCGGCGAGGCGAATGGGGTCGCCAAGAAAGCTGTCCAGCACGGCCGCGAGCGCGGCGCTATCGTCGATCGGATAGAGCTGATCGCTTAATCCGGCTTCAGCCGCGAAGGCCCTTTGTGCAGGCGTATCGGACATGATGGGCGGAACGCCAGCAAGGAGATAGCTGAAGAGCTTGTTGGTCAAGGCTACCTTTCGGCTTGTCACAAGGTCAATTTCCGCGGCAAGCCCCAAATCGTAGCCGGCCGCCAAACGCTCCATCCGCTCTGGCGCCTCGGGCGGAAGAATGTGAATGCGCTCCATGACGCCTGCCTCTGCGGCTATGGCGCGCAGGCGCTGGATGAAACCTCCAGCCGGCGACCCGCGTAAATAAAGATGCGGCTTCATGCGCGCCCGCCCGATTGCGCGGACCGCGCATTCCAGCCCGCGATCGGGCCCAATCGTCTGCGAAAACCAATAGACGGACGGTCCCGGCTCGGCGGTTCCCTTCTCTGTCGAGCCGATCGGCGCCTGTTCGAGCGGAAAGGCGTTGAGGATGATCCTTGGCCGCTCGATTCCATATGCGTCGCGATAGGCGTCGGCGATTCCCGGCGACGCCGCAGTGACATAGGCGCATCCCGGCAAATGCCGCGCCTCTATGGCGCGGACGAGTTCCCGTTCTTTCTTGAACGATGGGGCGTCGGACCAGTCGCCGAGGTGGAAATCCTCGGCGTCATAGGCGTAACGTCCTCCATGCCGCCGCGCCGCCGCCGCCGCCGCCGGGAGCGCGGCAGGGTAATGCGCAATATAAAGTTCGGCGGGCGTTTGCAGCGCCGCCCGCCGCAGGGGCAAAGTCGCGGCGCTGAACGCAATATCCGCGAGCCATGCGGCCTTGCTGGCCATATAGCCGCCGCGCAAACCAAACTGGAGGACGCGGCGCGCCTTCCAGCGCCATTTCGACGTCAGATCGATGCGACGAAGTCGCCAGGGCGCATTACGCATGATCGATTGGTCGCGCGGCTCGATCCGATCGAGCATGCGCGTCGCGATCACCATCGCGTCAAACCCTGCCTCTTGCAAAGTCTGCGCTTCTTTCACGACGCGCGGATTGGAGCCGATCTGACCAGGAGTGAGGATACAAACACGCGCCTTCCTTATCATATCCATCGGCTTCTCTATGCGGATGGAGCAAAATGAGAAATATGGCCCCCCCGCCTAAGCCCCGTATCGAGCGCCTCTATCAGGTCGCGCCGGAAGTCCGACCACTGCCGCTGGCGCGCCGCGGCAAGCGCGGCAAAACGCATCGTCTCCAGGCGCTCCCGATTGTCGAGGCACCATTTCAGCGCATCGGCAAGCGCTGTCGCATCCGCGGCGGGAATGATGAGGCCGTTCTCCGGCGTCACAAGATCGGCGGCGCCGGCCTGATCCGTAACGATGACAGGCAAAGCATTTGCAAAAGCTTCAGCCACGACCGCGCCGAAGCCATCGGACAGAGTCGGGAAAACAAGAACGTCAGCCGCTCGAAAAGCCGCATGGAGCTTGGCGCGCGGGACCGATCCGTGAAATACGATATTATCGGTACAGGATTCGAGCATACGCGCCGGCACTTGCACGCTTCCATAAACGTCAAGGACGGCATGGGGCCCCGCGCCAATGAGCCGCCAGGCCTGCAAGAGATAATGCGCCCCCTTGGCCAATCGGAAATTTCCCGCCCAAATGAAACGCAAGGGGCCATGACGAGACCCGCTGTCGATCATCTCCTCGCTGATTGGAGGCGGAGCGCCCAGCATTGCGACATGAACCTTTGTCGGATCGGCGCCGGCGGCGATATGCGAACGCGCCGTCAGCGAAGAATTGGCGATGATGATGTCGGCGAGCGCTATCTCCTCTTGTCTGCGCGCATAGCGGCGGGCGAATTTGCTGTCGAAGTAGGCGTCATATTCGCTGCGCAACTCGGGCCATTCACGCTTTTCACGCTGTTGAATCTCTTCGGACTGTCGGCTGTCGAGCGAAGGGAGATGGAGCGCCCTCACGACACCCAACTGTTTCGCCCGCCGGAAACTCTCGAGCGCGGTGTATTCGAAAGATTGAACGACCTCCGCGCGCGGAACGTAGCGGCCGGCGACGAGAGCGTCGAAGCTGTGGCTCATGCGATCCCATATGCGATCCACAATGACCGGGCTCGCATTCGCCTTCGCCGCGGCCGTGCGAATAATCTCCCAAAATGGATAGGCGCGAACGAATTCAGCCGGAACGCGATCGACCAATCTGCGCTCTAACTGCGCCGCCGCGCTCTTGGGCAATTCTCCAGGCAGCCGGGCAAGTCCTTTGGCGAACGCGCCATCGCGCCGATATCTGAAGGTCGTGACAAATGCTTCAAGCGCGCCTCTCTCATACAAGGCCAACGCCGCATTTTGCGCATGCGCCATATTGCCCGGATAGGCGAACACTGTCCGCAAGTCTAATCCCTATGCCTACAGGGCCGCGCCCAGTCGCCGCGAAAACATGAAAACCTCGCGGCTGTCATCGCCATTCCGCGCAAGCTTTGAAGAAGGGCTATTGCGCGAATGGAATGCGTCTCTCTTTTTGTCGGCGCGAAAGCATTTGCGCGTAAATCTGCAGATAACTGTCTGCGACCGCGATTTCGCTGAACAGCCGTTCGACGCGCGCGCGGCAAGCGCGCCGTTCGAGATTGGGCAATCGGTCGACCGCTGCGGCCATGTCGTCGAGCGTGTCGACGACATAGCCGGTTGTCCCGTCCTCGACGACCTCGGCGACGGCGCCGCGTCTGAAACCGATTACAGGCGCTCCGCACGCCATCGCCTCCGCCATGACGATGCCGAACGGCTCCTCCCAGAGGATCGGCATCAACAGAGCGCGCGCTCGGCCGAGCAATTCGCTCTTTTGCGCATCGTCGACCGGGCCGATATAGGCGATTTCGCGCCCGTCGATATGCGGCTGCACATTCGCCTCGAACCAGCCTCGATGTTCACTCGGAACATTGCCGGCGAGAACGAGCCTGCATCCAGCCCGGCGCGCCGCTTCGATCGCTAAATGCGGCCCCTTGATTTCCTCGATACGTCCCAGAAAGACCAGCGGCGCATCGCTATCGACTTTTGCCTGAAAAGCATATGCGGAGAGCGACACGCCATTTGGCGCATAGTGCCACTCGCCAATATGGCGCACCGGCTCGATCATGCTCCGACTGATCGCCGAAAATTCGAGACTTCCAAACGCCAGCTTTTGCGCGAGCGCGGTCGTGCGCCGGCTAACCTCCCGCTGATAGCTCATCAGCTTGGGGATCGGCGCCGGCAGAATCGGCGTCATATAGGCGATGCGCGAAAAGCTATGCACGATGTCGAAACCGCCAAATGCGACGGCGCGTGTCAAAGTCACCGCGTTTCTTATCGTATCGAGACGCGAATTGCTGCGGGCTCCCGGCCAGGCGATCTTGTGGACGGGGCAGGTCGACCGCGGGTTCGCGAAGAGCGTGACCTCATGACCGCGCGAGACAAGTTCACGCGCCAGCATGTCTACGATCCGTTCGATCCCCCCGTAATGCAGGGGAGGAACCGGAAGCTCGGGATCGACCGTGAGAGCGATACGCAGGCCCCGTCTCATCAAGATTCAAAGCGCGCCGTAAAGTTGGGCCATTTCCGCGGCGGCCGCGGCCATCGTGCGCACGGCGCGTCCGGGCAGATTCAAGCGGCCCTGCGCATGAAGGGCCGCAAGGCGCGTAATCGCCTGGGCCCAAGCCGTAACGTCCGCCGCCTCCACCAACGCGCCTGCGCCATCCGCTTCGTTTACCAGTTCGGCGATGCCGCCGCGCCGCGATCCCAAAACGAACAACCCCGCGGCTTGCGCCTCCAGCGCCGTTAGAGGGCCGGTCTCCAGCCCAGTCGATGGAATGACCAGCGCGTCATGCTCGGCGAGCGTCGCGGCGAGGTCTTTGCGCGCCACCGGATCGCGGATGACAATGCGGCGGTCCGAAGCGGCCAGCGCGCGCACCTTCCGCTCATAGGCGTCTTCGCCAGCTGGCGCGGGCACGGCGCATATGGTCAGGCGAACAGACGCATCTTGGGACAGCAAGCGCAAGGCGCGCACGACGACATCAACGCCCTTGACCGGATCCCACCGCCCCATGAACAGCAGCCGAAGCGGGCTCTCGCGGCTCGACCGCATGGCGTCGACCGATTTCAGCGCGCCGAGATCCGCCTTCGACAGGCCCTGGCGACTCAAGGTGAGCTTGTCGGTCGGAACGCCATTGATCGCAAGCGCCTCATAGAGCCATTGGCAGACAGCGACGACGCGATCGGCGTGGACGATCATTTCGGCGATCCGCTTCAACTGCTCCGCGCCGAGCCATCGCGCGGAAAGCGCCGTTGCGAAACGCGAGTGTCGCCGCCGGGCGCATTGGCCTATCGCCAGAGGCAGTCGCGCGACGGCTTTGGCGATTGGCTGCGGCAGACCGCGAGACTCGGCCCAACATGCCCCGCATTCCTTCGCCTCGACATAGCCGTCGCATGGAGACGCTCCGAATTTGATCATGGTTCCGCGCAGGCATGTCACTCCTGGCACATGCACGGTCAATACGGTGCGCATGCCCAATTCTCGCGCGGCGCGCAAATGATGGGGGCCGCAGCCTCTTGTCCAGGAATGCTGATGATATATGGCCGACCGACGCCGCCTCAGATGCGCTCGGAAGGTCTCGAAACCTTCATGCGGGCGCCCGAATTTGAATTCTTCCCGGGTGGGCGACTCATTGACGGGATAAGTCTCAACGCGGACGCCCGCATGTTCATATTCAAGCGGAGCGTCGGCATGGCGCGGCGCGAGGACTGTGCTGACGACGCCTAAATCCGCGAGCGCAGCCGTCAGCCCTTCGAGATACACTTCCGTCCCGCCGAGGCTGTAGGGCGGATACCAAGCCGTGGACTGCAGAACGGCGAGCCCGTTCACCGCTGCTTTGCCGAAAAGGAAAAAGGCGCGTGCGCCCGGCCCGGGCCGCCGGCGAGCGGCGTCGCCAACGACAGCAGCAAGCGCGCCGCATTCAATCCCACGAGACGGGCGAGCATGGGCGCCAGACGGCTGTGGCGCGGCAACGGCGCGCCAAGCCGCCGTTGCGACGCCACCGCGTCGAAATAGGTCGGATGGGCTGCGGCGAACAGCCCGCGCGCGGCGTTGTTATAGATTCCGGCCAGAGTTTCGATCTGAGCGCCATCGAGCGAGCCCCGCACTCGCCAGAGTTCTTCGATTTGCCGGCCGTTGACGAGCACGTCCCGCCAGAAGCGGGCGGCATTGCTTCTCGAAAGACTATTCGGCAGCACACGATATCTTGCGCCAACATGCGGCGAATGGGCAAATCGCGCGCCATGATAGGCGGCGTCGAATAGAAAGCGGGCGTCCTGTATGACCGGTAAATCCAAACTGAAGCCGCCGATACGGTCCACAATTTTGCGGCTGTATAAAATTGCCGCCGTGGTGGCCCAGGCATGATGCGCGATCGCGACTTCCGGCCTGGATCCGATCGCCGCCCAGTCGATCGATCGCCGCGCCCCTTCGACCAATTCTCCTCCGCCGTTATCTTCGATCTCGATCCAATCGCAGACCGTCACGTCGGCGTTCTCGGACTTCGCAATCGCCAGTCTCTTCTTGAGCGTATCGGGCTCGAGCCAATCATCCGCGTCGAGAAAAATGATCCATGGCGCCGAGGTGAGCGCGATCCCGCTGTTCCGAGCCGACGAAACGCCACGATTAGGACCCGATATTACGCGCACAAGCGGCTCGAAGGCGCGCGCGACCGAGAGGGAAGCGTCGCGCGACCCATCGTCGACGACGACAATTTCCACAGGCGAATCCTGCGCCAAGGCGCTCTCGAGCGTCGCCGCAAGCGTCTTTTCCCCGTTGAAGCATGGAACGATGATCGCAACGCGGTCATCTGTCTGATGCAACGCCGACATTAAAGCGAACGACGATGCGCCAAGCGAAGGCAAGGCCGTTCGATAAAAGTCCAGCTCGCCCAAGCCGCGGGATAGGAAAATGCGACAGCGGCCAGGAACAGCGCCATTGGCGACAAGCGCATCCCGGAATAATAAAGAAGCAATTGCTGGATCGGCCAACCATATAGATAAACGCCATAAGACAAATCTACTCTACGATTGCGAATGACAATATCGCCTGCAAAAGAAAGCGCTACGTACAGGAGCGCGTAAACGCCGCAAAACAGCAGCGCAAAATAAGCGCCGACGCCAGAAATGAAGCTCAGCATGATTGCGGCGAGACCGCTTGCGCAAAGAAAACCCGATTTTGGAATCCTGTCCCGGAACAGAAAGAAAGCCGATCCGAGAAAAAAGAAAGGGAAAAGGTCGGGCCAGCGTTCGGGACTCGAAATCAGCAATCCCAGCAGGCCGTAAGAGACCGAGGGCAAGCCAGTCGCCATCGACAAAGCGATGACGGCGCCAAGCGCGAGATAGAATTTGGGTCTTGCAGCCCGACGCAAAAAACCCAAGGCGCCGAAAAGCGCTAACAAAATATAGCAGTCGAATTCGTACTGGATCGTCCACAATGTGCCATGCGCCAAGCGCACAGGATTGCCTTCCAGCACGCCGGCGACATTGGTTTGTTTCAAGGCAAGAACCTGAATGATGAGGCTGCGCCAGTTCTGGGAAGAGAAATAGGAGTCAAAATGGTCCGCGGTCAATGGTCCGACAATCAGCCAACCGACCGCCGACGCCACAAGGAATCCCGGAACGATACGCGCGATTCTCTTGGCGATAAAACTCGCCGTGCTCGAACTCTCGCAAAAGCTATTGGTGACAAGAAAGCCGCTCAGGGCAAAGAACAAATAGACGGCAAATTGGCCGAAATTCATTTGCCCGCATGATAGAACCGAAAGCGGATCCTTCGCCGTCGTGTTCTCGACGAGAAAATAAGAATGTTCAAGGACGACGAGAGTCGCCAGCACAAGACGCACGATGTCGAAAGCGTTGCGAGCGTCTCGTTTAAGCCGCACGTCCCAAACGCTGATCTGTTCTCCGTCACGGGTCAAATCAATTGCATTCTCTCGCAGCTGAACTGGGTAGCCGCCCATTCTCCACGAGCCATCGGATGGTTTCCGCTTGAGCGTCCTTCAAGGATATGCGCGGACGCCAACCAAAAACTTTCTCCGCCTTGGCTGACGAAAATTCCGCGCGGGCTGGTCCGTAGAGCGGCCCGAGCCAATCGGGCGGATCGCTCGTGATCTCTTGCGGGATCACGGGGCCGACTGGTCCGGCGCCCATTGGCGCTTTCGGATTGATGCGATTGTAGAAAGCAAAGGCCTTGCGCGCGAACGCGCTCCGCTTAACGACGTTTCGCACCTCTGGCGCCGACATCGTCGCCGAGAGCAGATCCGTCGCGCGAAAGCGCCCGCCAAACCGCGGCAGTTTTTTCAATTCTTCAGGCGAATAGCTCGGAATTTGCCTTGCGATCGGGTCGACGAACGGCCCGATTACCTCCCGCCAGGTGGCTACGCCGTCATTGATGATGAAGCGTTCGCCATGCGCCTGAGGCGTCGCGACTGCCGCGAGAATCGCATCGATCAGATTCTCGACGTAATTATAATTGCAGGAGCCAGAACCCTCATCGATCCAGCAGAACTGCCCCTGCGCCGCGAGATCGATCGGCAACCGCGTGTAGGCGCCGCCGCCGGGACCAAATACGCAGGTCGGATTGAGAATGACAATTCGCGTCGGCAACGAGGTTCTGGCGCGGGCAAGGCACCATTTTTCCATGGCCGCCTTGCTCTCTCCATATTCCCCGCCGTAGGGGCGATAGGGAAAACTCTCGTCGATGGTCCCTTGGCCTTGAGGGAAACCAAATACATACATTGTGCTCAATACGAGCACGCATTCGGCGCCTTCCGCGATCGCCGCCTCGACAACGTTCTTCGTTCCCTCGATCGTGACGCGCGCCGCGTCTCGGCCGGCATTGCCATAGGCGAGGTGATAGACAAATCGCGCGCCCGCGACGGCCCGGCGCACCGAGTTGAAATCCAGCAGATCGGTCGGCTCGATTGCCACCGGAAACCGCGCCGCATTGGCGCAATTGGCCGGCGAACGCGCCGCAAGACGAATGTCGAGCGGTTGCGTCGAAAGCCGCTCGAGAAGACGCCCGCCGATGAACCCGGTGCCGCCTGTGACCAGCGCCTTGTCTCGCCCCCCGCCTTCGGCGCGCATATATGTCCTGGACGCATTCTGCCGACGCCGCTCATAGGCCCATTCGATCAGCGCAACCGTCTTTTCCGCATCCGCCGCATCGGCGATTCGTGTCGTCTCGCCCAAGACCTCGGCTTCGAAATCGGCAAGCATCTGGCAGAATCCGCCATGAAACTCATTCGGCCATTCCGGGCGCTCGAATGCCGTTTCAGCGCTGACGCGGCGTGCGGAAGCGCGAAGCGGCTTGACCAGTATTTCGCTTTCATTGGTTTTATCGACGGTGATTTCTCCGCGCGCGCATTTGATTTTGATATGTGCGCCGGACTGATGAATGCGGGAAAGACGCACATGGACAGGAATGTCGCCGGCGCGAAGCGCATATTCAACGCTCGATTCATTGCCGCCTTTCGCGTCATCGTCATAGGAGATCGGCGTCAGCCCTCCAACAAGAGTCGCGACATAGTCGAGATAATGCACGCCCATGTCGGCGAGAACGCCTCCCGCCTCCGGCGCGAAAAATGAAAAGGAGCGCGGCCTCCATCCAAATGGCGCGCAGTCCTGCGCCTCAATCGATTGGACCGTCCCCATTTCTTCGTTCGCCACAATGTCGCGCGCCAACATCAGCGCCGGAAGATATCGCCGCGACATGGCGACCTTCAGCAACCGCGCCTTTTCCGAGGCGATCGCCCGCAGCTTGCTGACATCAGCCGCAAGAAGCGCCAACGGCTTCTCGCATAATACGTCCCGGCCCGAGTTTAGCGCGCCGCGCACAGCGTCCACATGCAGGTGATTTGGAAGCGCGACGATGATTCCCTCCGAGCGGCCCGCGCCGGCGGAAGGAAGGTTCTCGAGGAACGTCTTATAGTCCTGCGTGCGAAAATCAGCCTCCAAGAATTCGGGATGTTGTTCCTTGAGCGACGCGGCGTCTGGATCGACCACAATAGCATCGGCCAATCGTCCCATTATCCGTAGCGCCGTGAGATAATATTCGGTCGTGACCGCGCCGCCGCCAAGTATCAAGAACTGCATAGGACCTTTCGCCGGTTCAGTTATCCGCGAGCATCCGCCATTGCAGGAGCGATCGTGCTCGCCCCGGCTGAAACCTCCGCCAACATGCGCGCATAGAGGTCCATGTAGAGATCGATTTCGCGATCGAGCGAGAAATCCCGCAATATCTTCTCCCGCGCCGCGAGACGCATCGAAGGATCGTCGCGACGGCTCAATACGAATCGGATGCCTTCGGCCAAATGCTTCGTATCGAAAGGACGGGCAAGAAAGCCATTCTTCTCATGTTCGATGGCGTCAGGCATGCCGCCAATGTCGAAAGCCACGACAGGCGTTCCGCAGGCAAGAGATTCCAGGACCGTATTGGCGAGATTTTCCATCCGCGATGGCGCGACAAACACGTCTGCGGCGTTATAGATGATGCGCATAAGTCGCTTGTCTCGGATTGGGCCGAGATGCTCAACGTCGACCAGTCCCTCGAGGACTGTTTCGGGAAACGCCTCGGCCCCAAAAGTCAGAATGCGCGGCTTGGGATGGTTCTTTGCCGAAAGCGCATGAAACGCCGACTTGGACGCCTGTATAAATAGGTCGACGCCTTTCCATCGGGTGCGCATGCTCGTCGCGCCGACAAGAACGACGCATGAGTCTCGCGGCAGGCCGAGCGCCTCACGACAAGCTTGTTGCGCCACAGGATAGAACTGCCGCGAATCGCAGCCGGTCGGAATAATATCGAGCGGGCGCTCGCCGAGAAGCGCGCTGCGCATGGTCTCCCGCGCCATCCACCTGCTCGGCGCCGCCAGTCGCAGGTGGGGCAACGTTTGATACACTCTCAGCTTACGGCGGCGAGTCCATTCGGAAGCGTGCTTGCCGCCCGCCAGTATGCCGGCCTTCTCGTTGACAGGCGTCGTATATTTATGCGCGTCAACTTCCAGATGCTCCATTCCGCAGAACGGCCACATATCGGCCAAGCGCCAAACAACTGGCGTGCGCAGACCAGCCAACGATCCAATTTTGAAGGAATTGCCCGCTATCCAATGCAAATGCACGACATCTGGCCGCATTTGCCTGACGATCTCGCGAATATTAAACCCGTCCAGCCCGGATGAGAGCACATAATCATAGTCGGGCGCATATCGGCGAGTAAGCCATTCGTCGAACCTTGCGCGGACCCTGCGCTCAAGACGATGCAAGAACGTCGCCTTCGGCGTAAATGAATTTGGCAAGTCGCACACGCGATGCGCGACGCAAAAATGCGAGTCGACGCCGCGCTCCAAAAGGCCGGAATGGATGCGCGCCGCTGCGGCGCCCGCGCCAGTGTGACCGTCCAACGCCGAGAAGTGCAGAACTTTCATCGCGATTCGGCGCCTGACGCGCGAATCATTTTCCTGAATTTGCTGCCCAAACCCAGATCCTGTCTGAACTGCCTCAAGGCGAGATAGAATTTGAACAGGGCGGGCGTCCAGAACCGCAGCGCCATCTCGCGGCGAAACGGATCAGCCAGCAACTCGCGATAGCTGAGCACCGGAAACTTATTGACCTCTATGCGCGGGGAATCGCATTCCGCAGAGAGCCTATCCCCCGGCGGCAGCTCGTCTCGCTCAAGAAGCGCATTCCAAATATCGAGATGACGCTGCGCATAACGGGTCCAGGTAAGCGCGCGGGCGGCTTCGACGCGGCCGCGCATATCGTCGCGAATGCCGCGAAAGATTTTCAACAGCTCGTCATAGTCCCAGAACCCATGGGTCACGCCATGTGGAATGTCGAGATGGAAACCCTGGTTGGTGACGATCGTCTTGACGCCCGCGGCCAAGGCGTCGAGCGCGCCCATCGAGCCTTCGTCCAGCCCCGGGTAGAAATAATAGTCGAATAGCGGAATCGCCAACTTGATCGCTTCATAATCCGCCTTGTAATCCACTGTGGGCACATGCAATTCGACCTTTGCGCCCGCCGCTTCAAGCCGCGCGGCGACCGCCTCCCAACCCCGGCCGAATATAGGGAACTCGAAATCGTCGAGCCGCATGTCGTTCGCGAGCCGCGTCAAAAGCCAGTCGCGCTTGCGGCCGTCGCTGTAATTCGCGCTTGTAATTCCAATGACGATGCGCCGAGGCGCCGTCGCGACGTCATGCGCCGGCAAGGCGTAAGTGAGCCGGTCGCGATCGACTTTGTATCCCGCAAGCTGCTCGGCGGTCATGGAAGACATGCATATGGCGGCGCGCACGCCATTCGCTAGATGTCTTCGCGCCATGTCGACCTTCAACATGTCGTCAACATGCGTGATCGCCATCGTGTTGAGCGTTCCCGGCATGACGTCGACATAGTGAAAGATCATGAAATGATTGACGGCCGCGTCGGGCGACGGCCGTTCCGACACAACGGCGTCGACGCCAAGATCACGCAAAGCCTCGCAGAGCTTTAACGCCATCTTCTCGATGATCCAGCCCCGACAAAATTCATGCAAAACGAGTCGAACGGAAGAGCAGCGTCGCGTCTGCATGGCTATTCTTCCGAGGGGAGAGGGAAATAGAAACGACGAGACGCGATCATATCGTCTTCAATCGAACTGCTCGACATTGCCGCTTTCCGACACGCGCCGATATTCTCCCCAAGCCGGAACGTATGATTGTCCCGACACATACAATTGCCAAAGGAAATATCGCGCGGGCTGATAATGATTAGCTGCGGTAAAAGGCTTTTGGAATTTCCCTTCCGCCAATTCCTGCCGAACGAAGAAGGCATTCGCCCCCGCCAGATTGCAGCCGACTAGCGCATATCCTTTCTTACGCCCTAACCGCTCGAGCGCGGCGAGCGAAGCGCCATAATAGTCGGTCAACCCCCAAAGGTGATCGGGCTTGTAACGTTGCACAACCGAAAGATCGGGGGGAAATTTGGCGTTATATTCTATGACGACCACGCGCGGCTGGACGACATCTATCGCGTCGAACACGTAATAGTCGTTGCCGTCGATATCGATCGACAGCAGATCGATTTCGCCTTGGCCCCACGTCCCTATGAGCGCATTGATGTTGTCGGCGGTGATGAAGGAATGGATGAGCGTTAATCGCGCTCCGCTCAGTACGTCCGAGAATTGGCTCTCGATCCGCCGAACCGAACTGCCGCCGCCTTCTATCCAGAGCCCCTTCCATCCGTAAAGCAGCAGAGCCAGCGTATTGTTTTCGATGCCGGTCCCAACGCCGAATTCGACGAAGCGTTTATTCGTCGTCCCGATGCGTCGGAATATTTCCTGAATGATTCCGTCTTCGTCAAATTGAGAAAATATCTTATTGCCAAATGGCTCGAGCCTGAGACGATCCGCATAGCGCGGATCGCGAAGCAGGAGATCGACAATTTTGACTTTTTCCATAACCGCCAATCTGTGAGAATCCTTTCGGATTTCTCCGAGATGGTCGGCGAGCGGCTTGATCAATTTATTGCGGATATCACGAAGCTTATTCGCTATGTTCATTTATTCGTTCCAACCTCGCTTGGCTTATCGCTCCTTCGCCACACCGCCACTATGTGCCAAGTTTCATCCGTAATATCCAACGATTCCGAGAAGCCCGCATAGGCCGCAAGCGGCTCGAATCCAGCCCTATTGGCGAACCCCTCCATTTCGTCGACCGTAAAGAAGCGATTTGATTGCGTTTCAGAAAAAAATTCATAAGTGCCATTTTGCTTCAGTTCATAAATATCATACCTCACATGCGCCTGACGTCGCTCGATGTCGAGAGTCGTTTCCGAGAGTCGAATGATCGACGACGTATCTGTTTCCAGTCGTCTTATTCGCACAGGCTCGAATTTTTTTACCATTGTGTCGGCATGCCAGAACTCGAACAAAAATAATCCGCCGCGTTTAAGATTCCGTCGAACGCCGTCGAGCATGCTTGCTATGTTTTCATCTGCGCCCAAATAGCCAATCGAATCGAAAAGGCAGATAACCGCGTCGAAGGGCTGCTCTGTCGTCGGCAATGCGCTCATATCGCAGAGGTCGAATGTTATATTCGCGCGGGCTTGAGAGCCTTTCTGCGCTGCGACTTTAAGCATGCTGTCGGAACAGTCGGTCGCAGTGATAGAGCATCCTAATTTGGCGAGCTCGATCGCATGCCTGCCGGTGCCACAAGCAAGCTCCAAAATCCGCAGCGGCGGCTCGCCAGCGTGCCAACATAAGCGGTCATGAACGAATCTTGCTTCATCCGCATAGGGCTTGTCGCAATAAAATAGATCATAGAGCTCAGCGTATCGGCCCTGATAAAAGCTCACGAATTCACTTGCCTTCCAATTTCGTAAATGGCTGTCGCGACCATTGAAATTCTTTCCTCGCTCAGCGTATGGCTGGAAGGCAGATAAAGTCCGGTCTTCCAGAGGTCGTCGGCCACGGGCGTCGGAACGGAACGCGCATCAAGAACCTTGCTGAAGCAAGGCTGCGTATTGATGGGATGAAAGAATGTCCGCGTCTCGATGCCGCGCTCCTTCAGCGCTGCGGCGAGTTCGTCGCGCGCGACGCCAAACTCGGGCCTGACGATAACCGCGTACATCCAATATACATGATAGGCCCAATCCATTTCTCTGGGCAGCTCAATGCCCGGGATTTGGCCGAGCAATCGCCGATAGCGTTCAGCCATTGCGCGCTTCGCCTCGACAATTTTCTCAATTCGCTTGGTTTGTACAACGCCCATCGCTGCTTGGTAGGCAGTCATCCGGAAATTAAATCCCGGAAGTTCGTGACGAAATCTCGGTTGCGTGAAAGCGAGGTTCCGCAGCAGGCGAAGCCGTTCGGCAAGAGCACGGTCATTCGTGACGACCATGCCGCCTTCGCCAGTCGTGATGATCTTATTCGCGTAGAAACTGAAACAGCCCATATCGCCAAAGCCGCCGACAACGCGCCCTCGCACACGAGCGCCGTGCGCTTCAGCGCAATCCTCAATTACTTTAAGCCCATGCTTGTCGGCGATTGCGCAAAGACGCTCCATGTCCACGGGATGACCAAATAAGTGAACCGGAATGATCGCTTTTGTCTTGGGCGTTATCAGCGCTTCGATAAGATCGATGTCGAGATTCCAGGTTTGCCGCTCTGAATCGACTCCGATGGGAATCATTCCATTGTGATAGGCGCCTAAGCCCGTCGCGACATTTGTTGAGGCGCTCATCAGAACTTCGCTGCCCGGCGGCAGGTCCAACACGGCGACGGCAAGGTGCAGCGCCGTGGTTCCGCTCGTCGTCGCCACGCCATATTTGCAGCCGCAAAAGCTCGCGAACGCCTCTTCGAATTCGCTGATGTCCTTTCCAAAAGACCCGGATATCTCGCCACGACGCAGCGCCGCCACGACCGCAGCGATCTCGTCTTCGCCGAAATCCGGTTCGAAGACAGGGATCATTTCTTTTTCGCCTCTACATTGATTTTGTCATTCTCGGTTCCGAGAAACGGCCCCTGCTTGACGCTGATAGCCTGAAAATCCTCGACGACGCGAAGGGCATGAACGCCGTGAATGAGAACGATCGCATCTCCCGTTCGCAATTCGATCGCCTGGAAAAACTCGCCATCGTCGGTATAGAGCTCGATCACAACGACGCCGCGCTGCATCACGAACATTTGCTGAAGGTCGGCGATCTCTCTTTGAAACGGCTTGTGATAATGCGGCGCCTCGAAGAAGCCCGCCTGATGCGCGAGCAATCCAAATTGAAACGAGGATTCAGGGGGCGAAAAAAAGCGCGTAATATCGACTCTTATGTCGGCGCGGATTACTTCGGCATATTTAACGCCTTGGCGCTCGAACACCTCTACCGTCATTTATTGAGGCTCCCGCTCGTAAACTCTTGGTCGACCATCAATGCGCCAGACGGGCATTTATCTCGGGCGAATCATTGAGCGGCGGACGCTTTGAGAAGCAAGTCATCGCCTGAAAAATCTGATTGTAAGGCGGCGCGTTCGAGGACATGCGATGGTCGTATGCGAATAAAAGCGCGTCGAGACTCGGCGTAAATCCCTCTCTCGCCGCCAGATCCTCGATCTCTGCGGGAGAGATAATCGCTGTTGCTATTCTTCCAATATATTTTCCCGCCCAGGGACCAACGCTCGGAACTATGAACTGGTTGGCGTAGAACGTTGGAGCCGCTGAAGTGTGTAAAGTGCGCGTTATGTATAAATAATCACTTGTCCTCGCGGCCAGATCGGCGAGCAGTTCTTTCCATCCATCGATGTACATCAGCGTGCCGCACAGCATTGTTATGTCGTAGACGCCGCGAGCGGATGGTTCGTAATGAACGCCATGATCTGGATCGGCGCGGTGAAAAGAGACGCGCCCGCCGAATTCTGCGAGAAGCAATTCGCCCGCCTTACAATTGTTCGGCGTATCGACGATATGATATTCGATCTTCGATTTCAGTGAGTCATCGATAGCCGCCTGCAGCTGAATAAAATTATCGCCTTGCCCGCCGCCAAAATCGAGCACCCGCACATGATTTCGCCGCGCCGCGAGGTCGGCGACAAGCGTCGCGAATGGAATGAGGTGAACGTCGACGACAAAATTCGCTGATCGAGTTCTTGCGAGAAGGCTCCTTGTTACGAATTCGGCCGTCTCCACCCAGGGCGCAGAATCAAATGGATTGCCACAGTCCCTGGCGGCTTCCGCCATCGAACCGTAAACCCCGTGAAAATAGGGAGGAGCAAGCCTTTGACCTAATGCGGGCAACCCCCGACGCAAGTCAGGGACAATTTTTCTGTCACGCGGGCGGAAGGGAAACGCAAGCGCCGCCAACCCAAGTCGGCGTAGCTTACGACCCGCTCGAAACATCAACTTATCCGGCTCGACCGTCATGATTGCGGCCGTTGCTCCATTCGCCAGTCGATGGACGGAAGCAGTTTCCCGGGCGAGACATATCCCGGGAGGCACTGATTGATTTTTCCGGTCAACTCGACATCGAAAGGGATGCGAATGAGTTCGGGCGTGCAATAGCGCTTATGCGCGATGGCGACGCCAAGCGCGATTTCATAGCGTCGCGCGCCCAGCAGATTTGCGGGAATAATGGCGGTGGAACGGTAGCTCCCCCGCGCGACGCTTGGGACTTCAACTTCTTCCGCGAAATCGATGCTCTCAAAGAGCATGGAATCCTCATTGTCAAACAGCCGAAAGAAAGCATGAAATCCCACGGTCTCCTGCAGAATCTCGTATTCGAAAACGACTTCCAGCGGCTTTGCGCTTTCAACGCGAGCGGGGGGCTTTCCCTCCTGGCGAAGCTGAACACGGATAAGCCGGCAATTGGGATCCGGCGGGAAGCCCGCAATCCGCTTTTCTATTTCGTCCTGGGAAGCGGAGCCTTCTCGATCCATGATGTCGAAGTAGTGCGCAATAATGTCTTCCGTTCCGCCGTCCTTGAAGACACGGCTCCGCGAGAGGAGGATGGCGCGACGGCAGAGACGACGCACCGCCGCCATATTGTGACTGACGAACAGAACCGTCCGACCCTGCCCTGCGACTTCTCCCATCTTGCCGAGGCATTTCTTCTGAAACTCCGCGTCGCCGACCGCGAGCACCTCATCGACAACCAGGATTTCGGGCTCGAGATGCGCTGCGACGGCGAAAGCGAGGCGCACATACATGCCCGACGAATAATGCTTGACGGGCGTATCCAGGAATTTTTCCACCTCGGCGAATGCGACGATCTCGTCGAATTTGCGTTTGATCTCGGCGCGGGACATGCCGAGGATGGCGCCGTTGAGAAAAATATTCTCGCGTCCCGTCAATTCCGGATGAAAACCCGTGCCGACCTCCAGCAGGCTCGCGACGCGGCCCTTGATCTCGACCCGGCCCGCGCTCGGTTCGGTGATGCGCGACAATATCTTCAGCAGGGTCGATTTGCCGGCGCCGTTACGGCCGATGATCCCGACGACGTCGCCGCGCCGGACATCGAAATTCACGTCCTTCAGCGCCCAGAATTCCTCAACCTCATCACCCTGTATGAGCTGGCGGCCGCGGATCATGTCTCGGGCCGAACGGACAAGTCCCTTCGCCGTGCGCGCGAGCACATCCCTCAGAGCCGTGTATCGCTCGTTCGACTGATGGCCGATAAGATATTTCTTGCCCAGTCCCTCGGCGCGGATGACGACGTCGCTCACCTTCTAGACCATATCCGCGAAGGTGCGTTCGGTGGCGCGGAAGTAACGCACGCCATGCCAGAGGAATAGCGCGACGACGCAGAGGCTCGCTAAGAATCCGGGAAGATAGATGCGGCTTTCGCCGGCGAGCAGGCACCAGCGGAAGCCATCGATGACGCCGACGACGGGATTGAGGCTATAGAAAAAGCGCCAATTCTCGGGGATCACCGAACTCGAAAAGCCGACGGGAGAGACATACACGCCGAATTGCACGATGAAAGGGATAATGTAGCGAAAGTCCCGATATTTGACGTTGAGCGCCGTGATCCAAAGCGCCGGGCCAAGACTGGCCATGATGGCGAGCAGGACGAAGGCCGGCAGCAAGAGAACCCGCCATCCCGGCAAGAAGCCATACCAGATCATGAGCGCGGCGAGCATCAACAGATTGACGAGAAAATCCGTCAAGGCGACCACCGCCGCCGCGGCCGGAATCACGAGACGCGGGAAATAGACCTTGGAGATAAGATTGGCGTTGCCGATGAGGCTGCCCGAAGCGTCCGAGAGGATGCTCGAAAACAGAAACCATGGCAGCATTCCCGCAAACACCATGATTGGATAGGGCGCGTCGCCTTCGGTCGGCAGACCGGCGAGCCGCCCGAAGATGATCGTGAAGACGACCATGGCGACGAAGGGGCGGATCAGCGCCCAGCCCATGCCAATCGCCGTTTGCTTGTAGCGCACCGCGACGTCGCGCCAAGCGAGTATCGCAAACAGCTCCCGATAGCGCCAGAGATCTGACCAGTAATTGCGCTCGGCGCGCCCTGGCGCCAGGACGATGAGACGCTCGCTCTCCTTTGCGATCGTTCCGCTCGCGGCCGGCGCATCGACGGGCGTCGCCGCCTTTTCGGCGTTAGCGGACGAAGTTTTGGAGAAGAGCGTCGACATGACTTGCGAAATTCTGGAAGGCGAAACGCTGCGCGGCTTCGGGAAACGGCTTCTGGCCGCCATTTAGAGCAGCGATCAGAGCGGCGACAATTTGCTCCTGCGATAGCGGGTCGACGAGGCGTCCAATCCGACCGTCCGCCAGCGCGTCGACGCTTCCGTCGCGATCCCCGCCAATGATCGGCAGGCCGCAAGCGGCCGCCTCAAGGAAGACGATGCCGAAACCCTCGCCCGCGCTCGGCATCGCGAAGACGTCGGCAAGCGCAAAATGATCCGCCAATTCGTCCTGGGGGACCTGCCCAGCGAAAATCACGCGATCGCATATATTGACGTCGAGCGACAATTGGCGGAGCCGCTCCATATCATCGCCCGAACCGACGACAAGGTAAACGACGGAAGGAACGCGCGCCGCCACGGCGGGCAGCGCCGCAATAATGCGATCGTGCCCTTTATACCGTTCGCCGCTTGCAAGCCGCCCGACGGTCAAGATCGTCTTTTTTCCCTCGAGGCCCCATCGCGCGACAAGATCAGGACGACGCGGCCGCGGGGCGTAACCGCCGGTGAGCGTATTGGGCAGAACCCTAACGCTCGCCGGATCGACATTCGACCATTCGAGCAGCCGCCGTCGCGTATAGCGGCTCACGGAGGTGACAAGATCCGCCCGCTCCACGGCGTCAATGATCGGTCGACGCGGCCTTTCCCACGCCTCGATTCCATGAACTTGCAGCCAGAGTTTGGCGGACCTCGCTTGCGCCAGGGCGGCGGCGAGGGGCGCGGCGTAAATATGTCCACAAAATATGATGTCCGGCCGACTCGTTAGCGCAAGCCGCAAGGCTCTCAAACACCAAGCGAGCCTGCCCGATGACGGCGCCAGATGGTCGATTTTGCCATCCACATCCGCTTGAGCGGCGAAACGCGGCAAGACGGTTATGCCCGCGATCGAATTGGAATGCGCGAGCGCCGACAGCAAGTGCCGGTTGTATCGGCCGATCCCTCCTTCGCCGCCGAGACCGTCCGTCAGAAGGGCGAGCATATGCATGGCGCTATCGTCTATCGCGGCCACAAGCCATGATCATTACTTTTTGATCCTCCGTCTATGAAGCAAGAAAGCCATCATAGCGTGGCGAGGTTTTCCAGCGCATGCCTGTTTAAACTGGCCTCTGCGCCAACCATGCGGCTCCATATCCTTGCCCATTGCGGCGTCTCGGCCGCGCGGATGGGGACGTGACGAAAACTCGGAGACGAGCGTAGCCATCCATCAATCGGCGTCGTGAAGCCCGTTTTCGGACGGTCGATGATTGCTTCTGGCAAAGGTCGTGACGGCGCGGAGGCGAGCGCCACCTTACCTTCATTTTCGTTCAGCTTGATTCGACTCAACCGCGCCAGCAATGTCCGATCCGCCAGCGGCGTGCGCACCTCGAGGGAATGCGCCATGCTGGCCCAATCCGTGTCACGAAGGAGCTGGTTGCGCATGTAGAGGGTTGATTCGAGCGTCGCGACGCGTGCGAAGGGATTTGACGGAGCCGATCTCAACTCTGCATCAATCAAGCGGAGCGGCGCGAGGCGCCTCAGCCCCTGCACGATGGTCTCCCTGTCCAGAACCGCTTCTAATTCCCATGGCATATAGAGGCCACGTCGCAAAAGATAAGCGCCGGCGTAGCTCCCGCCATATTCCAGCATTCCGGCCGCCTTGGGACTCAAGCCGAAAAATCCAGTCAGCGGCGCGAGAAGCTTTCGCGTCCCCAAGCCAAGAAAGGGGATTCGCGAGGGCAGAGAGAAAGCCTGCGCCCAGCGCGGCAGATCGCGAAATGAGGGATATCCGCCAAAGAGCTCGTCGCCGCCAAGACCGGAGATCGCCACCTTGAGGCCGAGCTCGCGCGCCGCCTTGGAGACGAACCAGGTATTGACGCCGTCGATAGTCGGCTGGTCCATCGCATCGAGGATTCGCGGCAGATCAGCCTCAAATTCCGCGCGGGAGACAAATCGGGTCGTGTGCCTCGTCTCGTATAGGCGGGCGACCTCGGCCGCGAGCGACGTTTCATCCTCCAGCTTGCCGCGGAATTCCTCGAAGCCGATCGTCACCGTCTGAATGTTTGGCGCGCCTGCATCGCGCATCAGTCCGACCAACGCGCCCGAGTCGATTCCGGACGACAAAAATGCTCCTACCGGAACGTCCGCGACGAGGTGGCTGCGAACGGAATCGAGAAGCGCGATGCGAAGGTCGTCAGTATTTTTCCTCGGCGTCGACAGCGCGTCGCGATAAACCTCGGCGATCGAATAATACCGCTGCGGCGCTTTTGCGCCTGTGCAGTCGACCAGCAGCGTCGCGCCGGCGGGCAACGCGCGAATGGAACGGCAAGTCGTAAAGGGCTCCGGCACGCTACCGAATAAATAAAAGCCAACGGCCCCGGCCGAATCTGGATCGCGAGAGATGGCGCCGCCCGCGAGCAGCGCCTTAACTTGGCTGCCGAAACGAAAAGTCCAGCCGTCGTCACTGTAATAGAGGGGCTTAATGCCGTAAGGGTCGCGCGCGAGAAACATCACGCCACGCGCCGCATCCCAGATTGCGAAGGCGAACATGCCGCGCAGCTCATGCACCATCGCCTCGCCCTTGTCGGCATATAGATGGAGCAAAATCTCAGTGTCCGACTGGCTGTGGAATACAAACCCCTTATGTTCGAGCGCGGCGCGCAGCTCCCGGTAATTGTATATTTCGCCGTTGAAAGTGACGACAAACCGTCCATCGCGCGAAGCCATGGGCTGCGCGCCATTTTCGGAAAGATCAATAATAGAGAGGCGTCGGTGCCCCAATCCGACGCGCCCCTCTTGCGAAAAATATTCGCCCGACGCATCAGGACCGCGCGCAGCCATATGGTCGCGCGTCCTGAAGAGTTCGGCTCGATCCACCGGATTGGCGGCATAGTGATAGGCATAAATTCCATTGACGCCGCACATCAGGATTGCTTGCTTCCCTCGCCATAGACGTATCGACGCCAAGCTGAATTCAACGCATTCCGCCTTCGACCCTCAGTCGGCCTCGATGCTGCTGCTGAGGCCCTCGCGCAACGGAAACGACGCGCGCCAAGAGAGCGCCATAGAGCGCCTCCGAAACCAGACCGGCTTCAGACAAACGCAGCGCTTTGCAAGCTCAAGCGATCTTGATCGACCGCATGTAGACGCTGTCGGCGACGCGTCGCAGGACCGGCGCTCGTTTGGCGAAATATTTGAGCATCTCGGAAGCGACGATGAAAAATTTCGTGTGAGGCGGCATCAGACGCAAGTCGCTTGGCTCAAGCCCGAGGCCAAAGAAGCAGTGAACGGAACTCTCAGTTGGACCGACAGCCTGCGAGAAAAGCCTTTCCAATTCGGGCAGCGTCCAATATCGCACTTCAAAGCCTGTTCCTTCGGAATAGCCGCGCTTGGCCAAATGCATTTGGCTTCTTAATCCATAACGATTGGGCATCTGCACGAGGACAATTCCTCCGTCTTTCGTCACTCGAGACATCTCTCCCACAGCATGCGCGGCGTCGACTTTCGAAAAGTGCTGGATGACGCTGTATGAAAATACGTTGTCAAAGGAATGGCTGGCGAAGGGAAGATAACGCGCATCGCCACAGACGAAATCGATCGAAAGCCCCATCTTTCGGCTGATCCGTCTCGCCGCCATAATCGCGCCAAGCGACGGATCGAGGCCGACCACGCGATAGTCTTTCCGACGCGCGGCGATCGACCAGCGTCCCCATGAGCATCCTATGTCAAGCAAGGTTCTTCCGCCGCCGTCGCTCAGGCGTATCTTCGGAATAGGATATTCTCGGAGGCGACCAATGAGGTGCTTGTACGCAATTCCATTAGTCGCGCCGATCAGCACGGCGGCCACGGGATCAACATGCGACTCGTTTTGCGCAAACTCGACGGCAAGCCGCTTTTCATCTTCGCTCACCCCAAGCGATTCCAAGAAAAGTTCGGGCCGCCTTGCGTCGCCGACGGAAGAGCCTGCCCTCGCGCGGGCGAGCGAATATTCAGCAAGTCCGATCGTCTGATCGACGTCTTCTCGGAGCAAAACCGGAATGCCGTCTACGACAGGGAATGCATGGCCATTTTCGCAAGAGAGAGTCTCTTTGGCGGAACCCCGTAGCGGAGCGCCATCTATCGGACAGGTAAGCTGGACTGGAAAAGATGTTAGTCCGCTCACTTCAATATAGCCGCTTGTTGGAATGCTTCGCCGAACTGAAGATCAGCGCGACAGCCTCTGGCATATCGCGGCGGAGCGAAGAGCGACAAAATAACGGGCGCTCGGCATGCTACCGCCCTTCGGGTGAAGGACTCTCCTTCATCCGCCCCAGAGAAATACGAGCGCCGCACGGCCAAGCGCGACACGCATTTTCGGCCCGCATCTAACTTCAGGCTGCTTCCAGCGCGGAGCAGTCCAAATATGCGGACACCTTGCCGTTCATAATGTCTAAAAGCACGCGCACCCGCCCATTGGCGTCCAATCGCTCCAATATGCCTATGGCGCTGGCGAAGGGACCCGCGACGACTCGCACCGATTGGCCTTCGCGCAGATTGCGATCGAACCGAACCATGCCTCTCTCATCCGTAAGGCGGAGCAGATTCTCGATGACGCCGCCAGGAACGGGGAGAGGCCTTTCTCCTTGCATGATCAAGCTTGAGACGCCGCCAGTGCTATTGACGGATCGCCAGCGGTCTCGATCGAGATCAAGCACGACAAACATATAGGATGGGAAGACCGGCGTTGGCGCCGTGCGCAATTTTCGCGCATGCCGAACCGTCTTTATCGCGCGCGGCAGGAAAACCGAGAAACCTTGGCGAAGCAGCTGGATCTCTGCTTTCGTCTCTTGCCGCGGCAGGGAGCGCGCAACATACCACCGCTCCCCGCTCGTAAGGGGCACTCGCTTATTCCAATTCGTCCGAGCAATGTTTTCCGATCGCCCATGGTGCGCCAAATGCACGCTTGCCTCCCCGCCCCTTATCGAATTTCTTTCCCTCCACACGCGTTTTACTTCTCTCGGCGCAAGCGCTCCGCTCAGCTTCAGAGTTCTCGTGTAATGCCACGGCGTAATGCCCGAGTCATCTAAAATATGGCTCGTTGTCGCGGGTTTAGCTTTTTCTAGATGTTGATTCCGGGGACATTATCGATGGCCCGCATCCCAGGCGAAGGGCTTTGCTGGCCTTGGCGAGAGCGCAACGCGGATTTGCTCATTCACTGCGACAATTTTGAGGGCGCCATCGTCCTTCTGCGAAGCTTTTGTCGATTCCTATTCGAAAGAGGCGCGGCGGGCGCCGATGCGATCGGCGGATCAATCAACAAGCCGCAGGCCAAGGCGAAAACCGCCATCATTGCGCCGGTGCGCAGAGGATAATCGACGAAGGAATGGCCGAGAAGCAGAAGAATGATCAAGATCGACGCCCGGATCAAGGCGCGATCGACAGGGAGAAGATCTGGATTTGACGACGCCCAGGCGGCGATCGCCTTCCGAGCCAACCAAATTAGAAAAATGACAAACAAGATCGGACCTATAAGGCCCGTTTCAAGCCACGCCTCCAGGAAATCATTGTGAGCATGGTTGGCGTAAATTCCCGGGAGTAAATCCCCAGATTTTTCGAAAGTCGGATAGATCGAAGGAAAACTTCCTACTCCCGCCCCTATCGGCATGACGCTCTTGGCGGCCGCAATTGTGCTTCGCGCGAAGACGAAGCGGGCGTCTGCGAGCGGATCGACGTCAAATCGATCGAGCAGTCGGGACAAGGCGGCCTGCCCGAGAAGGACAATCGCCAGCGCGACAATTGCGCCCAAGAGCCGAGGGAAAGTGACATTTTCGACGGCGCGACGATTGTCGCCGTAGAGGACGAAGCCGGCAACCAGCGCGACGACCATCAAAATTACGCCGGCTCGGGAGCGAGAGACAACTTCGCCGGCGATGAGCACGACGAGCGCGACGCCTACGGCGATGGCCGCCAGAGGATAGGACCCGTCGCCGCTTAGGCGACCCTTCTTACGCCCAGACAACAATCCCGCGAACTGGGGCGCGAGCATCGCGCCGCAGAGCAAAATCGAGCAATAAAGCAGCGCCGCGAAGTGATTGCGGTTCGCAAAGAATCCCACCGGATCGGTCTGATTCGTAAATTCGAAGAATCTCAAGGGACTCGTCGGCCCTTGCGCGAGTTGAAGCAGTCCGAGAAAAACGCTGACGACTCCGAAAGCGATGAGCGCAAAACTCATCAGCCTGCGTTCGCGCCAATCGAGCGTGAGAACGGCAAGGAAAATCGCAAGCGGCGGCAGAAGCGAGAGAAAGGCAAGCCAAGTCGCCTCCGGCGCCACGCTGATGGGCGCCCAGGCGGCCGGATGGCCAAGAAGGCTAAAGGTTTGAACGACGAGTTCGCGCCCGGGAAGATGCGTCCAGATTAGGGGCGGCATCGGCAAAAGCTGGATCAGGGGAATGACGAGAATCGTTGCGCAAAATGCAAGCGCAAGCCGTCTTTCTCGTGTGAACGGCGCATCGAGGACGCGCCAAAGCGCAACGAGAAAGACCGGGATAGATAAGAATTGAAGAAGGGCGTCGGACAAAAAGCCCGCCTTTGTCCCGCCTCCCAATACGAGACAGGACAAGAGGCCAAAGACGGCGAGGAAAAAGAACACTTCCACCTGCCGTTAAACGAGGCCGTTGAAAATTATTACGGGCTCGCGGGCCGCGGGACAAGGAGAAGAAAGAGTTCCTGATTGCCGGAACCTTGGTTGGAAGAAGAGGTCGCCGCGACGGCGCCGCCCGCAGCCGCCCCCGCTAAGCCGGCGCCAAACGCCAATAATCCCGGGTTGAATCCCCCATCGCCCGTCGCTGGATTATCTCCCTGGGTCGAGCCGTCAGCCTGGGCTCTAAATGAGCAGGGAGAATGCTGAGCGACGGCGGCCAGGGAGTTCTCCTTCAGGCTCACGTTGCATCCATCCGGATAGACCAAGCGCGCAAAACCCTTGCGCCCGACTTTAACCCTGTCCCCCGGAGACAGCTCGGCAGCGCCCTGAACGATGCTGTACCCCTTTTCGCGGCCCACCCAAACTTCGCCCTGGACGGCCTCAAGCGACGCCGACTGAGCCGAGCCGCTCGCAAGCAACGCCGCCGCAATGAAAATTTTATCGGTTTTCATGAGCGGGGCTCCCATTGGCCTGAGAAGAACGCGGAACTCTCAAATCGCTCGCTCGAACATAGGCAAAACTTTGTGCAAGAATTATGGGAGGAGCCAAAAAGGGCAAGGCCGAAATCGTCGATCGCCCAGATAAACTGCGACTGTGGCGTATTTGCAACGGGCGAGGAGCAATTTTGACGGCGCGTCGTTTAGGCAAGAAGAGCAGCAAATTAGTAAATACCTGGAAATAATCTTGCCGTGTTCATTACGTATTGGCGATATGATGGAAAGGTTTCAGATAGGATTTTCTCTTCAAAATGCATCCGTATAACTTGAACCCCGATAGCGCAGACTAATACAATAACGGGCCACGGTTGCCGAATTTCCCATGTAGCTCCGAACAGTACGGTAAGTTCTGCAAGATAAAGCGGGTGACGAACAATCCGATAAGGGCCCTCGGTCGCCAGACCCCGAGCTTGCGGCATCACGCTGAAGGAGCGTCCAAGGAAAAGGACAGCGAAAATCGCCATTATGGTGCCTAGAAGAACAGCCGCCGCCGAAAACGCCGCTATCGCGGGAGAAACCTCAGCGCGAGGCAGGAGGGCGATAAAGGAAGGCAAGACGCATCCGGCGATCCCAGCGAGGCGAGGCGCCAGCCCCGGCGCCTTGCGAATGGCTGGGCGTCGTATGATGAGAAAAATGATGACGAACGCCAAAAGCAGGATTGTAGCGATTTGAGAGCCGATGGCGAAGACCGATCCCCAAGCGGGCTCGATCCGCGAGATTCTTGACGTCGACCCGATAATTCCGAGCCCCAGCCAAAAGATGAGCGGCGAGGCGGCGGCTAATTCAAGAAGCCTCGTCCTTGTCGCCGCGCCGATCATGCTTGTCTTTTCCTTTATAAGGGAACAAGTCTCGATAGCTATTTAGCCGTCCTTCCATCTCGACCGGACCGCTCGATGAGAATAATATATTTTACGTCGACAACCCGCTTCTTTACTTTACGGTAGCGGGCAAGGGAACGTTCGCGCTGCAGCAAGTCAGATCATGTCGGGGTCCCGCCCATGATAGATCTTCATTCCCATATCCTGCCCGGAATTGACGATGGCGCTCCGGACCTCGCCGTTTCTCTGGAAATGGCGCGCATCGCAGTAGCCAACGGCGTCGCTATTCAAGCCTGCACGCCACATATCTTCCCGGGCGTCTATAATAATTCAGGCCCCAAAATTCGACAGGCGGCGCAGGAGCTACAGCGCCATCTGGACGAGAACGGGATACCGCTACGGCTGGTCACGGGCGCTGACGCCCATGTGACTCCGAACATGGTGGCGGGTTTGCGGACGGGAGAGATTCTCTCGCTCGCCGACACCAAATATGTCCTTGTCGAGCCGCCGCACGATGTCGCCCCGCCACGCATCGAACATTTGTTTTTCGAACTCTTGGCCGCCGGCTATGTGCCAGTTTTGACTCATCCCGAAAGGCTGAGATGGATCGAATCGCGTTATGAGACCTTCGTCCAATTATTCCGCGCCGGCGTCTGGATGCAAGTAACGGCGGGTTCATTGACCGGGGTATTCGGACGCAGACCCAAATATTGGGCCGAGCGCATGTTGAACGAGGCGCTCGTCCATATCTTGGCGTCCGATGCGCATGGAGCGCACCGCCGCCCGCCGGACCTTGCGGAAGGCCGCGCGGCGGCCGCGAAATGGCTCGGCGAACAAGAAGCCGAGCAGCTTGTCTCTATACGCCCGCGCGCGATTTTAGAGAACGCCGACCCATCTTCCGTATGGGCTCCGGCGGGCGCCGCGTATGGGGCTTCCGAATTCGAGGATCGTAATCGCGGCGAAGAGGCTCGCTCTCTCGACCGAGGGGCGCCTTCGTTCAAAGCGCACAGGCCGGGAAGGAAAAGGGAGGGACGGGAGGCCCAGCGCGGGCTCTCAGGCTGGCTTGGAAGGTTTTTCTGAACCCGTGGGCTCCTTCAATCTAAAGCTCCCGTGGCCGCCCGCGAAATTGCAAGATCGTCGAACCAGATAACGCCGAAGACAAGTTTTTCAGAAGGCGAGCGGGCGGCAAGTTTGAATTCTATTAATTGAGCGGCGCAATCTTTTTCTGGCACGACCAGGGGAAATTCAAAGGCGCGCCAGTTGGGGAACGATCCGAGGATCATCTGGCTCTGACCAAGATTTGCGCCATCGATGCATCTCGCGCTCCATACCGCGCCGCGCGGCCCGCTGATTTCGCCCATGAATGAACCTTTTAAGGCATAGGCGCCGGGCGGCAGCATGATCGATTGCGAGACTCCCGGAAACTCAACCCGCCCCGGACCAAACTCGATGGCGAGCGCGCGGTTCGAGGCGTTTTCCGGCCGCGATGCGAAATCCGCAATGACATTGGCGCCGGTGGGCGCCCGCCAGTCGAAACGTGAGCCCGATGGCTTTCTTTGAAAGTCGCCGTTAAACAGAAAACCGGCGGATGCGAGTTTCTCGGGCGGCAGGAATTGCAGCCAGACGTAATACGCAAGCTCATAGAGCTTATGTTGGAAAAGGAAAGACTCGTAGTAATTGAGTTCGTCCGTCGTGGGAGGCGCCGCAGAGTCCTTAAGGCTCAAGAACAAGTCGAGCGGCGTGCGCGCATCGGTCAGCGAGGCGCCGAGCTGAGCAAAAAAAATGCTTCGCCAGTTGGGATTCGTCGCGAGCAACTTCTTGAGTTCCGGCCGAGCCGCGGAATCCTCCGCCATTCGCGCTAGCACCGGCGCCACATAGGCGGAAACCTCCGGCGTCGATCGCAACAAAGCGTCCGCATAAAATGCGGCCGAGCGATAGCTCTTCCGTTCGACGCTCTTGCGCATCATCCAATCGACCGCAATTTTTTCGTTGAGCGACCGGCGCGCGGCCGCATACATGAATTTCTCCGCCTTCTCCTCAGATCCCTGGACTTCCGCGACTTGCCCCAATAAGCGATTGGCGCGCGCCGAAAGCGGGGCGGCGGCCAGCGCCGTTTCGGCCTTTTCGCTTAATGCCGTTAGCTGGTCTGACGATAGTCGAGGCGAGGCTCGCGTCTTATCGCTCTGGAGGGTCGGGCCAAGCTCGTCCGTCACGAGACGCAATAGCGACCGTGAATCATTCGCGCGGATTTTGAGCGCTTCTTCGGATGAAACCGAGGAAAGATAGGCGACGACGCTATGAGAAACGACGAGCCAGCAAAGAGCGAGTCCGGCAATGCCAAAGATCGCGCCACGCAGCGATTTGACCTGCGTGAGGGGGTAAGATTTCGCAGCGCTAGACCGCTTGGCATAGAGCACAGCCGGAGCTCCTTCGATCTCGCTTAGCGCGCTTTCCGATCAGACGGAATTGTCCGAACCATAAGAAAGCGCGCCAAATTATAAGCCCAAGCAGATTCCGATCGAAAAAGTCCGTCAACTTTTTGGGAACTTGCTCTAGCGGACGCGCCACCCCAACCCAGACAAAATGAAACGCCACAATCCTCTCGGGCCGGCTATTCCAGGATGGACCATTCGCCGGCTTCGGCCTTCTTCACGATGTTTCCGCCTACGGGACTCTCGGCCGGCGGCGTCTCCTTTCGCGTTTTTTTTGTCGCCCTTCGTTTGAGAGGCGCGAGATGCGGCATTCGACGCCGCCTCGAGGCCTAATGCGGCGTCATATGCGGCGCGCCGCTCCGGCGTTTTAAGATCGTTCCAGGCTTGCGTGACGCGCAGGAAAAATACGGACCGCGCCAAATCCTCGCAAATATCGGAATGCAGCCACTTGCAAAGCAGCGCGAGATTTTGACGAAGATCCGCCGCTGAAGCATGTCTTTGCGTTCCCAGAACGCGATAGCTGTCAGCGCCCGGAGCCAAGACGACCTGCTCAAGGTAAAACGCCGCCGCCTCCTGCAATTCTTCTGGAGATTTTTCTAAACGCCCGGCAAAGGTTTTGAGCGCGTCGCCTTCCTTTGCAACGACACGAAGCAACGCGCCGACGCCATCGGCGAGGGGCGCATTTCGCAATTGAGCGCAACACGATGGAACCGCAACCACATATAAGGCGGCCCTTAAAGCTGCGGTCTCTTCGTCAACCGACGGCTGCCTCATCGCTCAACTTCTGCAGGGGCTGGGTATGTTCCGGCCCCTCGTCGGCGCCTGGCGCCGTATCAGAGCCACGTCCCTCTTCATAAACCTCCTCATAGCTATAGCCACAGCCATAGCCATAGCCGTAACTGGCCAACCTCGCGTCGGACTTATTCAGAATCATCCCCACCGGCCGCGCGCGCGCCTGCGCCAATCGTTTAAGCGCATTACGGACGCTGCTTACGCGTCCCTGTCCGCCCGCAATCACAAACAGCGTCGCTTCCGTAATATTCGCCAACACGAGCGTATCGGCCATTCCCGCCACGGGCGGCCCGTCGATGACAATCAAATCGAAGACCTGCCCACTCACATTGATGAGCGAGGCGAACCGCGGTCCGTTAAGCAATTCCACCGGATTGGGTGGCAAGGGGCCCGCGGTCAGGAAGTAAACTTTCTCATCGGAGCCTTCGGGCCGTCGAATGGCGAAACGCATCTCGCATTTACGCGTGAGATAGCTTGAAAGACCGACATCGTTATTGATATCCAATTTCTTATGCAGGGATGGACGGCGAAGATCGGCGTCCACGAGCAGCACTTTGAGCCCTATGGCGGCGAATTGGCGCGCAACGCCGTAGGCCGTGCTCGACTTTCCTTCCGAAGGAGCCGCGCTTGTGATCAGAATGGATTTAGGCAGGCCGGCTTCCGTTGAGAATTGCAAGGACGTACACGTGGACCGATAGGCCTCCGAAAGCGCGGAGCGCTGATCGACGAACTGCGCCGCAAGCTCCTTTGGGTCTTTGATCATAGGGATCACGCCGAGAAGCGGCAAACCTGTCGCCAATTCGGCGTCGAGCGGCGAATAAATCCTGTCGTCGAAATGCTCGAGCGCAAAGGCGGCCGCGACGCCGCAAGCCAGGCCGAGCGCCATCGCCATCATCAACGACTTCGACACGTTAGGGGAGCTTGGCGCGCCAGGCGTCTGGGCCGCGTCAACGATAAATACATTATTGGAGCCTGCGCCGCCGGCGACGTCCACTTCCTTATAGCGCTGCAGGAGATTCTCATAAAGCGAGCGAGTCGTGTCGACTTCGCGCTTGAGCAAATTATATTGAATGCTGCGCTTTTGGAGATCGAGAGCCTCCCTGCGCAGATTTTCCACCCGCTGCTTCATTTCGTTTTCTTGACTGAGAGACGCCTCGAAAGCGGCTTTCAATGAACCTTTGATCGTTTTGATCTCGAAACCAAGCTGACGGTCTATTTCCTTTATCTTGTTCTTCAGTTTCACCATGTCAGGATAGTCGGGTCGGAATGTCTCGGACTTCTCCTGATATTCCGTCTCCAACTGGTTTCGTCTGGCCCGCAGATCTTCAATCCCCTTATTGCTCAATATTTGGGGGAGATCGATGCCTGACGCATCTTGCACCTGGCGCCATGATTGTTCGTTTCTGATCCGCTCGGCGATAATGCCGCCCAAGGCGGCGTTGGCGGCGGCCAGATTGGTTTCCGCGATAGATGTTTTGTCCGTTGTCGCGACGATTTGCTCTTTTTCGGCGAATGCCAATTGAGCTTTTTCGGCTTCCTCCAAGCGGAGTTTTAAATGCTGGAGTTGATCTTCAAGGAAAGACTTCGCATAGGCGTTGGCCTGAAAGCGTTTGTCGAGATTGGCGGCGATAAAGGCCTCGCCAAAAGCATTGGCGACTCTTTGCGCGCGCGCCGGCTCCGTGTCTGTGTAGCTCACGTCCACCAAACGCGAACCGGCCACCGGTTTGACGGCGCGGCCCCCGAGCACCGCATCCACCGCCCCGCGCTCGCGCGCCGCGCGTTCGCGAGAGTCGTCGGCCTGCGAGAGCTTCGATTTATCGGCCGGCTCGAGATCGCGCGCAAATTGGCTGAGCGCCGCCACCCTCTCCGCAAGACTCCGGCTTTGCAGGAGTTGATATTGCGTCTGGTAGAACTCGATGTCGCTGCCCTCGGCCGGCATGACATTGCCGCTTTCAATAATTTTCGCGACGCTGCGGTCGATTTGCAGCCGAACCGTCGCGGTGTAAAGCCGCGGCGCCGTCATGACCTGAAGAAGCCCCAGAACCAAGGATGCGGCCGTCGCGGCGACGATAAGCCATTTGTGCTTGAGTAGGACGCGAATATAATTGCGAAGGTCCCACTCGGTATCCACCGGCGACGCGCTGTAATAATATCCGCCAACCTGGTAGGGCGCGCCGACGTTCGCCGGGTCCGCACGATGTTCCACGATCGCGCCGCTCGCCGGCGGTCCGCCTTTTGGAAGCAATTCGTGGCGACGATCGTTGGTCATACGTTCCCGTTGGATTCAGAGCGAGCATACCCCTGAGCGAGCGATCAAAATAGATAATAGAAGGGCGTTGCGAGCGGCGTGAGCCTGAGCAGGGCCTGCAGGCCCTGCTTCGCCATTGAATCGTCGACGACGACGACGTCGCCGGGAAGCACCTGAGGATCCGGCGCGGCGCCGCTGCGGATGGCGCCGAAATCATAGCGCGTGACGGTGCGCGCGCCGTCGACCGTGCGAAAGATCACGACATTGCTCGAGGCGATGTCCCTATCGAGCCCTCCGCCCTTGGCGATGACCTGCATAAGCGTTTCATATCCGCGCACGGGAAAAACCCCGGGGCTTCTCACCGCGCCCTCCACGGTTACGCGTTGGCTATTAAATTCTCTGACGAAGACCGTGACCTGCGGGGATTTCATGTAGCGGGCGTCGAGCCGCTTCTCGATTTCGCGCTCCACCTGTGATGGGCTCCTCCCCGCGGCGGCGATCGGCCCGGTCAAAGGCAAATTGATCATTCCATCCTCCGCGACCTGGATGGTCTTTGACAGTTCCGGCGCCTTAAAGACCGTAACGTCCAGGACATCTTGCGGACCGATCAAATAGCCGGTCGTTCCCGGCGTGGAGGTCGCGACATATTTGTTGGCGACGCGCGCAATTTCCGCCTGGTCGCCCGTTTGACCCGAAAAGCCGTCGCCGCCATCCCCCGGCGCGCCCGTACAAGCGGCGAGGAGCGCGATGCACCCCAGCCCATAAGCGACTGCTGCGAATTTCCGAGTCGCTTTCGCCACCTTATCTTTGGCCCGTCCAATCACGATTAAGCCCCCAAGCCCAGCGATTGAAGGACTCTCGCCTTTATAGTCCGCCCGGGAGCGAAATTTACGGCGACGCCGCATCTCCCTCCCAATTCCGCGATAGAAACCCTCGAATATTGCAGTTCTTTCATCTTAAAACCAAATCCGGAAGCGGCTGCGCCTTCTTTGGAACACGCGGCATTTGGGTAGAATCGCCCAAATGCTGCTTACGTGGACGCTCATCATCTCCTGCCGCTAACGACCGACTCTGGCAAGCGGCCATAAATTTAGCGTGGTTGGCCAAGAACGTAAGTCACATCAACTGGCAACGCAAACGTTTGTTTTTTGTAGTGATCCTCCAACGCCCGCTTGCTGAGGCGAGCCGATCGAGCCTCATTTAGTGAGCGATCCCCCAATAAAGAAAAGTTCCCGCCAGCATCCCATCGGGTTTCCTTTTATCCATATAATTCAATATGATGTTCGCAAATTCCAGCCTCGTTGTCGGGAAAAGGCCGCGCACACTTCGACATGTAATCATTTGTTAATTCGTATTATTATGACGCTTTACGTCTCTTGCGCAGGATAATTTTCAGACCGGCGGCGACGCGATTTTAGCGCGAGGGACGCATCGACTTCCGCAGCGGGCTCCTCCGCGACCTCGACGCGAAGCCGAAAGTCCTCACGCTCTTCGAATTAAAAAATATGTTTGCATGAAGCCCCTTCCCCTTATTTCGAGGTTTCCGCGGGGCTCGACGACATAATCCTCGCGCAGACTTTCATAGGTGGAATGAGAAATTTGAATTCGGCACGGCAAACCATGCGATTCGAGTCGACTGGCCACATTCACGGCGTCGCCCCAAATATCATAGATAAATTTGTGAGCTCCGATCACTCCCGCAACAACGTCGCCTGAGTTGACGCCAACGCGTATCTCGAGCCGGGCGGGCAGCTTTTCATTCATCAGGCTAACTGTTTCGATCATCGCGAGCGCCATGTCGGCGACCGCATGCGCATGATCCTCCCGCCCTCCAAATAGACCGCAGGCCGCCATATAGGCGTCGCCAATCGTTTTAATCTTCTCCACGCCAAATCTCAGCGCCAATTTGTCAAATTCCGCAAAGACCTGGCTCAATATTCCCACCAAATCGGGAGCCGAAAGCCTCGATGAGAGTTGGGTGAAACCCACAAAATCGGCAAACAGAATCGTGACGTTCGCCAAATGGTCGGCGATGACGGTTTCGCCCTCTTTCAAACGCGTAACGATGGGGGCAGGCAAGATATTGAGGAGAAGCCGCTCCGATCTTTCTTTCTCGATCCGCAACGCCTCCGAGGCTTCCCGTTCCTTGTCGCGCAGATGCTTCTTCTCGAGAGAGGAGCCAATTCGCGCGCGAAGAAGAATGGGGTCGAAGGGCTTTGTAAGATAATCCTCTGCGCCGGCCTCGATGCATCTAACGATTGAGTCGATCTCGTCCAAAGCGGAGATCATGATGACCGGAATATCCTGAAATCGCGCGTCGGCCTTAAGGGATAGAAGAACTTCGAAACCGCTGATGTCAGGCATGAGCAAATCGAGCAAAATCAAATCGAAACTTTCGCTGTCGACCAATGATAGCGCGGTCGTTCCATTCTCGGCGAGGATGACCGAATGGCCTTGCCGTTCGAGGCGGCGTCGCAAAAGGTCTCGGTTCGACGGGTTGTCGTCAACAACAAGAATGCGGCTCGGCAGGAGCGCGGCGCCATCCGCTTCATTCTCGGAAATCGGCCGAACCGATTTCAGGAGACCCTCTATCATGCCGGCCGGGACAGCTCCTTCGCTCACTTGAGAAGTGTTGGCGCCGGGCCGTTGATTCTCCAGCAGCGAAAATATCACCAAGCGGTCGATGCCCTCTAGGAGCCGCGACGCTTCGCCGAGAAGCCTATCGAGATCCGTCACCAGAGCAGACGCGCCGCCGTCGGCGGCGTCCTCCCGGAGCATCTCGCCATAGCCCTTGATGACGTTGATCGGGGTTCGCAAATCATGGCGCAATTGCCGTCGATAGGCGTCGGCGTCCGCCCCCTCTTGAGGGGGGCGCGAGCGAATCGGATCAATCAAGGACGAGATGAGATCGCTAAGCGTACGGCTTGCGAGATGAATACGCTCTAGATCGTCGAGGAACGTCGCCGCGCCGGATTTTCGGACTTCGTCCAGGAGAATCTCGGCATAGCCGGCGATGGCGATCGCGGGCGCGCTCAATTCGGCCTGAATGTATGAGATGAGCGCTCGGTCGGTCCTGGCGGAGGTCGGGTTGTTCTGTCGCGTCATGCCGAATTGGCCTAACAGCCAGAGATCATCAGGCGGCGCCGGGGTTGAGCAGCGCCGCTATTTTGCCGAGCAAGCGACTGATTTCGACTGGTTTGGTGTCGTAGTCCTCGCACCCTGCGTCGATCGCTTTTTCTCTGTCCCCCGCCATTGCATGCGCCGTTAGAGCAATAACAGGAATGCTTCTCGTCGCATCGTTATTCTTTACCCGACGGGTCGCTTCCCACCCGTCGATTTCAGGCAGGCTCATATCCATCAATATGAGATCCGGCAATTCAGACGCCGCCATATCGACGCCCTCCCGGCCGTCGACGGCGATGACGACGTCATAGCCATTGCGTTTAAGCCGACGCGAAAGCATATCGCGGTTCATCTCATTGTCTTCAACTAAGAGAATCTTGACCACTTACTGGTTCTCCATCGCCTGGCGCGGCACTTGCCGGAGAGAGTCTGAACCGTTCGCTCTTTTGCACTCTTGCATAATTGTGACCAGCTCCCGCAGATAGTCGTTGTCTTTCGTGATTATTTCCGCCTTAAGCTCGCTTAAATCGCGAATATCGTCGGCGTTTAATTCCTTTGCGGTCACGATGACGACAGGGAGATGATCATAGGCGTGGTGTTTCCGTAATTCTCGCAGAAAGCCGAAGCCGTCCAATTTCGGCATCATCAAATCGAGAAGAATGAGATTGGGCGGAGGACTCCGGGAAAGCCAGTCTAGACCTTCCTGCCCATTGACGACAGCATCCGCTCTATAGCCGACCCCCCGCACGGATCGGCAAAGGAGGTCGCGAGTCGCAGAATCGTCTTCAATGATCAAAACGGTGGTTTCCGTCGGATTGCCGCAATATTCGGTAAGCAGCGAGGTCAAACGCTGCCGGTCGATCGGCTTTGTGAGCAGTTCAACCGCCCCAAGGGGGATGGCAAGCCCCCGTTCGTTGAGAATGGTCACCACGATCACCGGGATGTTTCGGAGCTCCGGATCGTCCTTGAGCTGCTTGAGGACGCCCCATCCATCCAAGTGGGGCATCATGACGTCCAGAGTGATCGCGTTTGGCTTGTGTTGCCTCGCCAGCGCCAGCGCTTCGAGACCATGGCGCGCGGTGATGACCTGATAGCCTTCGTTTTCGAGCGTTCTCGTCAGAAGCTCGCGTGCGACGAGATCGTCGTCGACGACGAGCACGAGTGCGTTTTTGGACTCCGAGGTTAAGCCAGCCGGCTTCCTCTCGAAAGGCTCCTGCTGATCGGGAATCATGATTGTAAAGACCGAGCCTGTCCCGGGCGTGCTTTCAACGGCTATGTCGCCGCCGAGCGCGACGCAAAAATGCTTCGTGATGGCGAGTCCGAGCCCTGTTCCCCCAAAACGCTTGGTCGTCGACGCATCGGCCTGGGTAAAAGCCTGAAAGAGCCGACCAAGCTGCTCCTCATTCATGCCGAGACCGGTGTCCGCGACCCTAAAATATATGAAAGAATCAGCGTTCCGTTCTACGGTTAGGGTCACCTTTCCCTTGCTGGTGAATTTATTGGCGTTGCTCATCAGATTGAGCAAACATTGCTTGACTTTCGTTTCGTCCGACCAAAAGGCGCCAATGTCTTTAGGGCAGATCACTTCCAACTTGTTGTCGCTCTTTTCGGCGAGAGGACGAACAATCGATCGCACTTCGGCGACGAGGGCTCTGATATCCACCCTCTCAATAAAGACCTCCATTTTTCCAGCCTCGATCTTCGATAGATCGAGGATATCGTTGATAAGACCCAAGAGGTGCCGACCGGCGCTCTCAATTTTTCTTAAATCCTCCACGGGCCCGAAGTCGCCTTTGTCCTGGGCGTCCTCCTGCAGCATCTCGCTATAGCCAATAATCGCATTGAGCGGCGTTCTCAGTTCGTGGCTCATATTGGCCAGAAAGGCGCTTTTTGTCTTGCTTGCTTCCTCCGCCGCAACTCTTGCGACCGACAATTCCTCATTGGCGAGTTGAAGCTCACTCGTCCGCTCCCGGATTTTGTCCTCCATCGAACCATATAGTTCGCGCAGATCGGCTGTCATGGATCGTATGGCGGCGAGCAGCTGGCCGGTTTCGTCATGGCTCTTGATTTCGAATGTCGCGTCGAGGTCGCCCGCCGCGACCTGTTTCGCGACGCGGACGGCAACGCGAATTGGCTTCGTGATCGTGCGCGCAACGGCCAAGGCCAAAAGAACAATAGGCGGCGCCATGAAGAGAAGCAGCCAGATCGTGGCGTTCCGCTGCGCTTTCGTGAGCGCGAAAGCTTCCTCAACGCGTTGTTGGACCACCATTCCCCAGCGGAAGGACGGAACATATGTCCAAGACGCGACGACCTGCCTATTTCCGGGATCGCTGAAGAGGCCCGATCCATGCACGCCTCCCAGCGCTTTTGAGAGCGCGGGATACGCCCCGCTCGTCAAAGGCGTCCGGATGCTAAACGCCGGCGCCGCCGCATGCCGCAGCGGATTGACGATGACCATTTCATTTTGATTGAGATTGGCGGCGACGAGCGCTTCTCCGGTTTCGCCAAGGCCGGTGTAATCATTGATGACGCTGTAAAGTTCTCGATTGTTCAGCTGAAACACGATGACGGCGACGACAACGCCATTTTCCAAGATAGGACTGGCGATAAAAGCCGCGGGATCCTTCATCCCGGGATAAATCTCGAAGGCTGAAATTTCAGCCTGCAGCAGGGTTCGAGCCCTGTCTACGGTATCCGCGAGTTCCGTGCCCTTGAGGCGTCCATTCAGCAGATTTTCGCTAAACGGCAAGGTCCCATATTGATCGAACAAGACATCGCCGCTTGGCGAAATCAAAGCGCAATCGGTGTAGTTAAAAGTGTCCGCAATTCGGCTGAGATTGGGCCCATACTTTTCTGCGACCGCTTTGTAGAAATCCGACTCTCTTCCCCCTTCCGAGATTGCTTGGGAAAATTCGCGGGCCGCCTCGCTGACGGACGGATTATGCATCAGCGACTCGACGCTCCTAATTTTCTCGAGCGTGAGATTTTCTAACTGTTCAGCCTTCTTCTTGGCGACGACCAACAACGAGGTCTGAACCGCGTCTTCTAGAGAGGCGCGCGAAATATCATAGGTGCGCCAAGCGAGAAGTCCGCATGAGAGAACATTGATCGTGAGGAACCAGAAGACAATTTTCTTGCCGATCGAACTGCCGATCGAGTTGCTGAGCGAAGCGATATTGAGAGGCTTCATTGGTTAATTCGCCTCGGTAGGGTTCGCCCAGTTGCCGCCCCATTGATTATACATCGCCGACAGGAACGCATCCCAATCGGCTTTCGTTCGGGACGGCGGATAGGGAACGGGGCGGATTGGATGTTTTACCGTCCAGACCACTTCGATTTGCCCGTCAGGACGGATTTTTCCAATCGAGAAAGACCGCCAAGTGTGTTGCGTATAGGGGTCGACGGACATCAATCCCTCTGGAGCGTCAAGGCTCTCGGTCAGAATGGTCTTTCTGACGCGCTGGACATCGAGGGACTGCTCTTCCTGTACCGCCATGGCCCACAACCAAACGCTCGAATAGGCCGTCGCGATCACGTCGCTTGTGACGCGATTACTGCCGTAACGGGCGCGGAAATTGCGGACAAATTTGTCATTCGCGGGCCTATTGATCGCTTCGAAGTAGCTCCATGCGGAGTAATGGCCCGCCAAATCGCCGATCGGCAGGCTGCGCAGCTCTTCTTCGCCTATGCTGACCGAGACGACGGGAAGTTTTTCAGCTGTAAGGCCGACGGCGCGAAGCGCTTGATAAAACGCCCTGTTCGAATCTCCTACGACAGCGCTCAGGATAACATCCGGCTGCGCCGCTTTGATCTTTTCAATCGCGGCGGAAACATTCGAGCTTCCAAAGAAAATATAATCTTCGCCGACGAGTTCGGCCCCCAAGGCGTGAATGACATCCTTCATAATTTCGTTAATGCTGTGGGGCCATACATAATCCGAGCCGATGAGGTAAAATCGCTTCCCCAGATGATCTAAACTCCATTTTACTGCGGGAATAACCTGCTGATTGGGCGCGGCGCCCGTATAGATTACATTGGGAGATTGTTCGAGGCCCTCATAGGCCATAGGGTAAAAGAGGAGCTGGCCGTATTTTTCGAAGACCGGCACCACCGTCTTGCGGCACGCCGAGGTCCAACAGCCAAAAATAACCGAGACCTTTTCCTCCGTTATCAGTCGTTCCGCTTCTCTCGCAAAGGTCGGCCAATCGGACTTGCCGTCCGCAATGACGGGCTGAATTTTCCGACCCAGCAGACCGCCTCTCGCATTGATCTCCTCAATCGCCAAAAGCTCGGCGTCGACCATCGAGTTTTCGCTGATCGCCATTGGCCCCGAGCGGGAATGGAGAACGCCGACCTTGATCGGCGCATCGTCTTTAGGAAGGAAAATCCGCCAATAGCCGACGACGCCGGCCACAAGAAGAAATGCCGCCAATAGAACGAAGACTTTCGATCGCGTCACATGAAAGTAAGGCGCCTCAAGAGTCATACGCGGTTTTCCTGTTTGCCTGGAAAGATTGTTGTCCGGACGCCGTCGCGTTCTTCGATATCTTATTTGCGGACCCTTGATCGAATAGGCAGATGCTCCACCCATTCAGGGCGTTCATTTTAGATTTTAGTCTATGGAAGCTTTACGCGGCGACGCGGGGGGTCGGAGTCGGCTTGAGGCGTTACTCCGGCGGCCGCGCCGACAGACCAAAGATGCTATCGGAACAGGCGCCGGGGTCAAGAACCCCGTTTCTCGGCGCCGGCGTCTCGCATGCGCCGCTCTCGACATAGTCGGGCGCGACCCGGTCTTCCGATAGGTTTCCTTGCCTTAGAGAGAAATAACAAGAAATTTTTCCGAAATCTGGCCTGGTATTTGGATCGGCTTCGGCTTTGTTCCGACTGCGCCTTACCAACTTTCTTGCTCGCAAGTTTGCCTGTTTCTGCGTTAGCGCGAATAGGCGCCGGTATCGCCGCCATCGAACCGGCGAATCAGCTTTCCGTCGGGTTTGATTTCCAGTACGAGACGCTCGAATTTCATCGGGTCTTCCGTATTGGCTTTGAATTTCGATACGACGAGCGTGACGGTCTGCCCCTCGCGCGACCAGCAGCCTGAGGCAAGCTCATCGAGCGCGCCATAGGCGAGCATGTAATCGAACTTACCATTTGCTTGCAGCTGAAGTTCTGAACCGACTTCCATCACGCCGCGCAAATAATAGTGACCTGCGAGGGACGCGTCCGCGCGCTGGCATTCGGAAGCCGACGCGGCGGATGTCCAGCCTGCGATCAGCAGAAGAAGCGTGCATAGGACACGATGGCGAAGGTGGATCATTTCCTACTCAAGGTATGAGGCGGCGCCGCAATCGTTCTTCAGTCATACGCCGAACCGGCAGGGCGGTGGTGCGCGATCGCACAAAGCGCGAGGGACGATCGTCTCGTCAGCAGCACGCCGGCGCGCCGGCGCTACAATATCGAAAAAGGAGGGTGAAGACGGCGCTTTCAGCCCGCGCGCCTATACGGAGCCTCATTCTTCAGCTCGGCGCCGGGATTAAAAAAACTCTCGTCAGGAACAATGGCTGGGGCGGGAGGATTCGAACCTCCGTATGGCGGAATCAAAATCCGCTGCCTTACCGCTTGGCTACGCCCCAATAGCTTGAACCTTTTTGAAAACGAAACACATGTTCCAGTTGGAAAAGCGCGGCGTTTCCTTCGGGAGCGGTCTCGCTCCAGAGAGGCGATAGCGCGCCGCGCCGCGACAATCAACCGAACCGGAGCCCAATCGGGCCGAAAATGCGCTAAACGGCGATCGCGCCGGCGCTCGCCGCGGCCTGGCGTAGCGCGGCGATATTGTCGGCGTAGGCCGAGGCGCCGCCGCGAAAGGCGGCTGAGCCCGCGACAAGCGCGTCGGCGCCCGCTTCGACGATCGCGGGAGCGGTCTCAGGCGTCACGCCGCCGTCGACCTCAAGCCGGATCGGACGGCGCCCGATCATCTCGCGTATGGCGCGGATCTTATCGAGCTGCGACGCGATGAAACTCTGGCCGCCGAAGCCCGGATTGACGCTCATGACGAGCACAAGGTCGATCTCGTCGAGCACATAGGCGAGCGCGCTTTCAGGCGTCGCCGGATTGAGCGATACCCCCGCCTTTTTTCCCCGCGCCCGGATCATCTGCAGCGAGCGATGCAAATGCGGTCCATTCTCGGCGTGGATCGTGATGATGTCGGCGCCCGCGTCGGCGAAAGCGCCGATATAGGGATCGACCGGCGAAATCATCAAATGCGCATCGAGCGTCAGGCTCGTCACCGGGCGAAGCGCCGCGACGACGCCGGGCCCGAAGGTGATGTTGGGCACGAAATGCCCGTCCATCACGTCGAGATGAATCCAGTCGGCTCCGGCCTCCGCCATGGCGCGCGTCTCTTCGCCCAGCCGCGCGAAGTCGGCCGAGAGAATGGAGGGCGCAATGACAAGGCCGCTCGACACGCCTACTCCGCCGCCTTTTTGCTCGCGAATTGCGGATCGAGCGCGCCGCTCGCATAGCGCTTCGCCATTTCGGAGAGCGGGATCGGCTTGATTTTCGACGCCTGCCCCGCCGTGCCGAATTCCTCGTAGCGCTGCTTGCAGACGGCGCGCATCGCGTCCATCGCCGGCTTCAAATATTTGCGCGGATCGAACTCGCCCTTGTTCTTACCCAGGACGCCGCGGATCGCCGCCGTCATGGCGATGCGATTATCGGTGTCGATGTTGATCTTGCGCACGCCATATTTGATGCCGTGCTGAATTTCCGCGACCGGGACGCCCCAGGTCTGCGGCATCTCGCCGCCCGCGGCGTTGAAGGCGTCCTGCAAATCCTGCGGGACCGACGACGACCCATGCATCACGAGGTGCGTGCCGGGCAGGCGGCGATGAATCTCTTCGACGACCTGCATCGCGAGAATCGCGCCGTCAGGTTTGCGCGAGAATTTATAGGCGCCATGCGAGGTGCCCATCGCGATCGCCAGCGCGTCAACCTTGGTGCGCGCGACGAAATCTTCGGCCTGGGCCGGATCGGTCAGGAGCTGATCATGGGAGAGCTTGCCCTCGGCGCCGTGGCCGTCTTCCTTCTCGCCCATGCCGCTTTCGAGCGAGCCCAGCACGCCGAGTTCGCCTTCGACCGAAGCGCCGACCCAATGCGCCATATCGACGACGCTGCGCGTCACGCGCACATTGTAGTCATAGTCGGCGGGCGTCTTGCCGTCGGCCTTGAGCGAGCCGTCCATCATCACCGAGGTGAAGCCGAAGCGAATGGCGCTGGCGCAAGTCGACTCGGCGTTGCCATGGTCGAGATGCATGACGAGCGGAATGTCAGGCCAGATCGCGGCCAGCGCCTCGATCATCTTGGCGAGCATGACGTCATTGGCGTAGGCGCGCGCGCCGCGCGAGGCCTGGATGATGACCGGCGCGTCAACAGAGGCGGCGGCCTCCATCACGGCGAGGCCCTGCTCCATATTGTTGATATTAAAAGCTGGCACGCCATAGTCGTGCTCGGCGGCGTGGTCGAGCAATTGCCGCAGGGTGATGAGCGCCATTGTCGCCTCCCGTGTTTCTCTATGCCTTAACTAGGGCGCGGGCCGTCTCGGCCACGGCCTTAGCGGTGATTCCAAAATGATTATAAAGCTCCGCAGCCGGCGCGCTCGCGCCAAAACCGCTCATGCCGATAAAGGCGCCGCGCTCCCCGATCCAGCGGTCCCAACCGAGCCGGACCGCGGCCTCGACCGCAACGCGAGGCGCCGCGCCCAAAACTTCTTCGCGATAAGCCTCGGGCTGCGCCTCGAACAGCTCCCAGGAAGGCATGGAGACGACCGCCGTCTTGATTCCTTCCGCCAGAAGAATGTCGGCCGCGGCGAGCGCGATTTCAACCTCGGAGCCCGTGGCCAGCAGGGTCGCGTCGCGCGCGCCGGCAGGTTCGCGCAGAACATAGGCGCCTTTCGCCGAAAGATTTTCGCCGATGGGGCGGTCGAGCGTCGGCAGATTCTGCCGCGACAGGCTCAGGATCGAGGGCGTTTTGCGGCTGGCGAGGGCAAGCTCCCAGCATTCCGCCGTCTCGATGGCGTCGGCCGGGCGGAAGACGTTGAGATTGGGCATCGCCCGCAGCGCCGCGAGATGCTCCACCGGCTGATGCGTCGGCCCGTCTTCGCCCAGACCGATCGAATCATGGGTCAGCACATAGACGACGCCAAGCCCCATCAACGCCGAGAGGCGGATGGCGCCGCGCGCATAGTCGGAAAAGACCAGAAAAGTCCCGCCGTAGGGAACGAAGCCGCCATGGAGCGCAATGCCGTTCATCGCCGCCGCCATGCCGAATTCGCGCACGCCATAATGGATGTAACGGCCGGAAAATTCCTCCGGCGCCACCTCCCCCATCCCCTTGGTGAGGGTGAAATTGGAATGGGTGAGATCGGCGGAGCCGCCGATCGTCGCCTGCGTCGCGGCGTTGATGACGCCGAGCGCCATTTCGGAGGATTTCCGCGTGGCGAGCTTCGGCTTCTCCGCGGCGAGCGTCGCCCGAAAAGCCGCGAGCGGCGCAGCGACCTCCGCCGCGACGTCGCCCTTCAAGAAAGCCTCGAACGCCGCGCCCTTGGGCGAAGCCGCCCGCCGCGACTCCCAGGCCTCGCGCGCCGGAGCGCCGCGCCTGCCAGCCGCGCGCCAAGCGTCCAGCACGTCGTCTGGCAGTTCGAAAGGCGGATAGGACCAGCCGAGCGCCTCACGCGCCAAGGCGATCTCCGCCTCGCCAAGCGGCGCGCCATGGCAGCTTTCCTTGCCCTGCTTGCCCGGGCTGCCGAAGCCGATGAGGGTGCGGCAGCCGATAAGCGAAGGCCGAGGATCAGCCTGCGCGATGGCGAGCGCCCGCGCCACGGCGTCCGGATCATGGCCGTCGATATGCGCGACATGCCAGCCAGCGGCGGCGAAACGCGCGATCTGGTCGGTCGAGGTCGCAAGGCTTGTTGGGCCGTCGATCGAGATGGCGTTGTCGTCCCACAACACGACCAGTTTCGAGAGCTTGAGATGCCCCGCGAGATCGATCGCCTCATGGCTCACGCCCTCCATGAGGCAGCCGTCGCCGGCGACAACGTAGGTGAAATGGTCGACGAGATCATCGCCGAAGCGGGCTGCAGCGAGGCGCTCGGCGATGGCCATGCCGACGGCGGTCGCGAGCCCCTGCCCCAGCGGGCCGGTCGTCGTCTCGATCCCCGCGGCGTGGCCATATTCGGGATGGCCCGCCGTCGGCGAGCCGAACTGGCGGAAATTCTCGAGCTCCTTTCGCCCCATGCCCGGATAGCCGAGCAGATAGAGCAGCGCGTATAGCAGCATGGAGCCGTGGCCGGCGGAAAGCACGAAACGGTCCCGGTCCGGCCAGTCCGGCCGGCTCGCGTCGAATTTCACGAAACGCTGGAAAAGCACGGTCGCGACGTCGGCCATGCCCATCGGCATGCCGGGATGGCCGGATTTCGCCTTCTCGACCGCGTCCATGGCCAGCGCGCGAATGGCGTTGGCGCAGCGGCGCGGGTCGGGCCTTGCTCCTGCCGCCGGCGTTTCGAGGCCTGCGGTCACTGTCGTTTCGTTCACGTCGCGCCTTTCTTGCGTCTCACAAGTTCGAGGATTCTCGGGGTTAATATCAACTGCATCGCGAGATCGAGCTTATTCCCCGGAATGACGATGGAATTGGCGCGCGACATCCAGCTCCCGGCGATCATGGCCACGAGATAGGGGAAATCCACCCCCCTCGGGTCGCGAAAGCGAATGACGACGATCGATTCGTCGGGCGTCGGAATCGAGCGCGCCACAAACGGATTGGACGTGTCGACCGTCGCCGCGCGCTGGAAGTTTATATCCGTCTCGGAGAACTGGGGACAAATATAATGCACATAATCGTGCATGCGCCGCAGGATCGTCTCCGTGACGGCCTCGGTCGTATAGCCGCGCGAATGCCGGTCGCGGTGCAGCTTCTGCGTCCATTCGAGATTGATGACCGGCACCACGCCGATCTTGAGGTCGGCGTAACGCGCCACATTGACCTCGTCCGTCACCACGGCGCCATGCAGGCCTTCGTAAAAGAGCACGTCGGTATTGGCCGGCAATTCCTCCCAATTGGTGAAGGTTCCGGGCGCGACGCCGAGGACCGCCGCCTCGTTTTCATCGTGAGCGTAGTGGCGGTAGCGGCCGGAGCCGGTCTCGCCATATTCGCGAAACAGCGTCTCGAGCTCAGGCAGGAGATTGGCTTCGGGCCCGAAATGGCTGAAATGGTGTTTGGCTCTGGCCTGAGCCTCGATCATGGCCTCCTTCATTTCCTCGCGATTATAGCGATGGAAGCTGTCGCCCTCGACATAGGCGACTTCGATTCGCTCGCGGCGGAAAATCTGCTCGAAGGTCGCCTTGACGGAGCTCGTGCCGGCGCCGGACGAGCCGGTGATGGAGATGATGGGGTATTTGACCGACATGGGCGCGTTACCCGGAGACGTCCCTTCGAGCGGGCGGATGAGGGCGGCGGGGCCCGGCCGCGCGGCGGCGTCCGCGTTCGGCTTGTCGCACGGCGCGAAGCCAAAGAAAAGGCTCTTGAACCGGCAAGGGCGGCGGCGAGAGGCGCCCTCCGGCGACCCATCGCCGCGGCTGGAAGCGTCGGGAGCTTCCGATTGTCCTTAAAGCCGTTTCCCGGCCACGCGACGCGCCCTGCAGCCTTGACTTGCCTTCGGCGCCCGACCTATATGCCGGAATTCTTCCAGACCGCCTCAAGCGGCCATGGGGCGGAGTAGCTCAGTTGGTCAGAGCAGAGGAATCATAATCCTTGTGTCGGGGGTTCGAATCCCTCCTCCGCTACCATCATTCGCCAAAAATCAATCCCTAGGGCGGGTTCGGCGCGATCAACGGCGCGATCAAGCCGACCTATCGACGCTCCACGAGCCTCTACGCAATCTTGAACAATCTATCCAGCGAAAGCTTGCCTCCGCCGAAGGCGATGAGCGGCAGGAGCAAACCCGCCCAGCTGAGATGCGTCGGCCAAGCGTCTGGATAGACGAAGACCTGGATGACGAGCGTCATCCCCAGCAGCATGAGGGCCGAAAAGCGCGTGAGCGCGCCGACGACCAGCAGAATCGGGAACAGGTGCTCGGCGCCAGCGGCTAGATATGTCGCGATTTCAGGCGAGATCAAGGGCAACCGATATTCGTTGCGAAAGAGCTCGAAAGCGCTGTCGGTGATCGTAAACCGTCCTTCGACCTTGGTGCGGCCCGAAAGAAAGAAGATTGCGGCGACGGCGCATCGCTGAACCAGGAGCAGTAGCCACATCGGAAGAAGCGTCTCGCCAAGGCCTCCGATGAAGGCGAGATGCGAGCGGCGAAAGGATGCGTTTCCTGGCTGGACGTTTGCCTGGGACATTAGCGCATCTCCCTCTTCTCAAAATAGTGGATGGCGCCGCTGTCGAGCAGGCGCTTGAATGCGGCGCCGATATCCGCTTGAGGCTGTACGTTCGCGGCGTGAATGGCGGCGTCGGCGACGCTTTGTCCTTGCGCGAATCCCTCCAGCAAAAGGTATTCGACGCGATCGATGCCTATCGCTCCGACAGCGCCGAACGGACGCGTGAACAGAATTCCGCTGGCGCCGCGCGGCGGCGGCGCAAGGTTTTCAATTGCGTTCTGCCGGAGTGACAGCCAGACAAGCGACGCAGGCGTCGCAAACCAGCGAAACCGCGTCGCGGGATGGAATACTGCCGCAATCTGCGCCCATTCGGCGCTGACGATCTGCGCGGCGTCGAGACCGGCCACCGCTATTGGATCATGCGCCAGATGCGCTTCGATTAGCATTCGATCGATCCGCGCAATATCCGCAAGATAGGGAAAGCGCGCCGAGAGCACGCGCAGATCGGGCAGCTCGACGACTCTCGCGCCATATTCGGCGAGCACGGCGCTCTCTGGCGGGCTCGTTTGAAAGAAATTCGACGCCATCTTGCGAAAGCCGAATTCGCCGAGAATCTTGTGAACCGTCGGATAGGCGCCGGCGAGCGCTTCTATTGCCGCGATCGTTGAATTGTTGCGATAGACGGCGAAGCCGGGCCAGCGGTCGAATTCGCTTTCCGCGCCAGAAAGGATCGCGGCGGCGAATTCGCGCTGAAAGGATGCCAGATCAGTATGCATGGGCGAACTCCCTGCAATCGGCGAGGCATGTCGCCGCGCGATTGCGCTCGGCGAGCAATTCGGAAAACGGTGGGATCTTGCCGTCGCGCTCAAGAAGGACTGGAACGTCGCCGACGATGGAAATGAGCCGCTCAAGAAGATTCCAGACGGCCTCCGCGACAGGCGCGTCATGGCTGTCGATGAGCAGGGCGTCGCCAAGGACGGCGTCGGGCCGATGGCCGGCGATGTGGATTTCCTCGATTGCGCGCCACGGCAGCGCGTCGATGTATCGTTGCGGCGAATAGCCGAGATTATTGGCGCTCACCCAGACATTGTTCACGTCGATGAGCAGACCGCAGCCTGCGCGCCTGGCGACTTCAGAAAGAAACGCCGGCTCGTCCCATTCATGCCCGGGAAGCGGCGCGTAGTGCGAGGGATTCTCGATCAGAATGCGCCGACCGAGCGTCTCCTGCGTTTCATCAATATTTCGAACGATGCAATGCAGAGCTTCTGTCGTTCGCGGGATCGGTAGGAGGTCGGGCAGATGAAACTGGCCAATCCGCGACCAGGCGAGATGCTCGGACACCATGAAAGGATCGACGCGATCGACGAGGCGGCTCAAGCGCTCCAGATGGGTTCTGTCGATCCTCTCCGCGCCCGCAATCGATAGCCCAACGCCATGCAATGACAAGGGACGTTCGGCGCGGAGCGCCTCCAACATAGCGAGCCGCGGCCCGCCCGCGACCATGTAATTCTCGGCGTGAACCTCGAACCAGAGGCCGGCCGCCGGACAGGCAATCGCCTCCTCGAAATGAGCGGGCTTGAAGCCTATTCCGGCGGTCCGACGCATGGCGATCAGCCCTTATGCGGCATGAGCGCGCCCATGCCCTTCGGCGTCTTGATTGAGGCGCAGGAGCCGGCGTCGACATATTTCCAGGCGTCGCCCTGATAGTTCACCTTAGACGTGCCGGCGCAGCTCGTGCCGGGGCCAGCGGCGCAGTCGTTCTTGCCGGCGAGCGCGACGCCGTAGCACTTCTCTTTGCCCGCCTGCGGCGCAACCGGCGCCGCTTGGGCGGCGACTGTCAACGCAGCGAGAACCCCTGCGGCAAACACGGTCGTGTTGTTCATCGTCTTACTCCTCTTGACGCGCCATCGCGGCGCAATTGAACTTTCGTTGAAAAAGAGGGAATAATCCGCTGCCAAAAAAGCATGGCTTTGATGCAGCCTATGCATGTGACGCGTCACGCCGAGGCGTCCTCGACCAGACCAGCCGCGAGCAAGGACGCCAACGCAAGCACAATTGCGACGCCCGAAGCCGCGCCGCTCCAGCCAAATTTCTCGTAAAGCGCGCCGATTGCCGCCGCGCCAGCGAGGCCGCCCGAATAGTAGGCCGAAAGATAGAGCCCGCTCGCCGCAGCGCGTTCGATTTTCGCAACTCTGCCAACGAAGCTCGTAACAACAGCCTGTGCGATGAATGCGCCCGAAGAAAAAAGCGCCATGCCAAGAAGGATTATCGAGACGTTGGCGACAATCGACAGAAAGGCGCCGATAACGGCGCACAAAAGCGCAAATGCCGCCGCTGTCGCCGTCCCTAAGCGCGCGCTCAAACGGCCGGCCATCGGCGTCGTCGCCAGCGAGGGCGCAAAACATAGGAACGCCAAGCCGGCCACCCTCATCGACAGTCCGCCTGCAGGCGCAACAAGCGCGAAGCCGACATAGCTGAACAAACCGACAAAGCCGAAGAGGATCAAAAAGCCCACGGCGTACGCTCGCCTTAAGGCTGGGTTGCGCAAGTGCCGCGCGAAAACTCCCAGAAGCTCAAACGCCTCCACCCGAAGCGGCAGCGGCGCGACGTGAGTCAACGTCACGAATGCGAGCAGCGCCCCTGAGAGATTGAGCGCCGCAAGCGTAAGGAATGCGGCCGAAGCGCCAAATTCCTGAGCCACATTTGAGGCAATCAGTCGACCAAGCAAATTGGCGAGGACGCTTCCGGTGACATAGGCCGCAAGCGCACGGGGCATGTCGTGTTTGCTGCATCTTTCTGCGAAATGCGTCAGAGTCAGCGTAAAGGCGCTTGCCATGAACACGCCTTGAAGAACACGAAGCAATGTGAATGACAGTAATGTCGGCGCTATCGCGAGCAGCGCCGTCGGCGCCGCAAGAAGCGCAAGGCTGATCCAGATTCCGGAGCGACGCGACAATCCGCGCACAGCGACCGCGGCGATCGGGCCCGCGACCGCCATGCCGAGAGTGCTTGCATTGATAGCGAGGCCGATTTTGGCCGGGCCCACGCGATATAGCTCCATGAGTTGCGGAAGGATCGCTTGGGCGGCGAAGAGATCAACGAGCGTTAGAAAGCCGATCGAGCCGATAGCAAAGGAGCGCACGCCGGGGCTCGCTTGCATTTCCGATGGCGGCGACGGTCGTCGGGCAAGTTCTTGCATCGGTCTCTCCGGGTCGTAAAAAAGGGGCCACGCGCGCGATGGAACGCATGCGTGGCGCCCTATTCGGCACTGTCGATCGTCGGGGCTAGGCCCCAACGCAATTACTCGCGTCCCTTCACATCTGCGGAGAGCAACTCCACGACCGACTTGCCGCGATTAACCCAGTAATGCGCGACCTCCGCGGTTTCGTTCACCGTTTCGCCCGCGCGATGAACAATCGGCGCGCGGCAATTGCTGGCATATTCGAGAATCTCGCCTTTGAGCGTGATGATGATCGCCGGCCGTCCATTGTGGCTGTGGAACGGAACAACGCCGCCGGGCTGAATAACAAGCCTGCGCAGACGAAGGTCGCGCCCGTTCGCCCCGAGCTCCGGGCCGAGGTCGATCGAACCGATCACCTTGTCGCTCACGCCCTTCGGCGCGGTTGGACGATCCGCCAGCGTATTGCCGCCCTCCTGTCCCGCGGGGCATTGGCCGGCATGAGCAGGCGTGGCGATCATGCCCAGAAGAGCGGCGCCGGTCGTCGCGCATATGATCGAGAATTTTCGGAATGTGCTCATTTGATCCTCCTCGGATTTTGGAAGGCGATCGCGTTTTGCGCCTTCAAAGCTCATCAACACGAGAGGAAGTTAGCCGCGGGACGGGGGCGCAGCCATTCGAATGTCCGCATCGAGTCCATGCAAAAAGCGCATAGCGAAGCGGCCACGCGTATAACCATCGGGTATCGAGATCAAAACGAGATGGCATTTCAGAACATCTCGGCCGCGGCGCATGGTTCCGTCGTCGCCGCCATGCGGCGCAAAAGACCGATGGAGACGACTAATGGATATGCCGGTTCTCGAAAACGCCCGGACAGCGGGGCATCTTTCCGGCCGCGTCGCGGTCGTTACGGGTTCGACCTCGGGTATTGGCCTCGGCATTGCGCGCGCGCTCGCAGGCGCCGGCGCCGATGTCGTCCTCAACGGACTCGGCGATCGACGGGATATTGATCGCGCTTGCGAAGACCTTTCCAATGAAAGCGGGGTAAAAGTCATCTTTGACGACGCCAATCTTGCGGACCCTGTCGAAGCCCGCAATCTGATCGTCCGCTCGGTGTGGAAATTCGGCAAGGTCGACATTCTCGTCAACAATGCAGGCGTCCAACATGTAAATCAGATCGAGAATTTTCCCGACGAAAAATGGGACACGATCATCGCGCTCAATCTTTCCGCTGCCTTCCACACGATCAAGGCGTCATTCGGCGCGATGAAGGCGAACAATTTCGGTCGCATCATCAATGTCGCTTCGGCGCATGGCCTTGTCGCCTCGCCGTTCAAGAGCGCCTATGTCGCTGCCAAGCATGGCGTCATCGGACTGACAAAGACGGTGGCGCTGGAAGGCGCGGAATTTGGCGTTACCTGCAACGCCATCTGCCCCGGCTATGTCTGGACGCCGCTCGTCGAAAATCAGATCGACAGCACCGCGATGGCGCGCGGCCTGACGCGCGAAGAAGTCATACGCGATGTGTTGCTCGCGGCGCAGCCGACCAAGCGTTTCGCTGAAACGGAAGAGATCGCCGCGCTCGCGGTGTTTCTCGCGAGCGATTCAGGGAAATCGATCACCGGCGCGGCATTGCCGATCGACGGCGGCTGGACAGCGCATTGACGCAAGGCGCAACAATTTTGAATGGGGAACGCCATGACAAATCTTGCTTCCGAAATTAAGGAGTTCGGGCAGCTCGTGCTTGTGCTGCAAGGCGGCGGCGCGCTGGGCGCCTATCAGGCTGGGGTTTACCAAGCCTTTCATGAAGCGGGGCTGGAGCCCGACTGGGTGATCGGCACCTCGATCGGCGCCATTAACGCATCCGTCATTGTCGGCAATCCGCGGGAAGCGCGCATGGCGAAACTGCGCGAATTCTGGAAACGCGTGGAACATGCAAATTTTCTACACGCGCCCTATTTCCCTTTTTTCGGCGCGCTGCTTCGCAACAGCTTCACAATAAGCGCTGGCGTTCCAAGTTTCTTCCGCCCGAATCTCGCAGCATTCGTCAGTCCGCACGCGCCGCTCGGCGCCGACCAGGCGGGCTACTATTCGGTTGAGCCATTGAAGGACACAATGCGCGACCTTATAGACTTCGGCCGTATAAACGCCGGACCGATGCGCCTGACGGTCGGCGCTTGCGACGTGCAAACCAGCGAAATGCGCTATTTCGACAGTCGCGAGGAGCGCCTGACATTCGATCACATATTAGCTTCCGGCGCGTTGCCCCCGGCTTTTCCGGCCGTCCGCATCGATGGCAGACTTTACTGGGACGGCGGCGTCCTCTCCAACACGCCCGTCGAAGCGGTCTTCGATGACGCGCGTCGAAGAAGCGGAATCGTGTTTGTCGTGCATCTATGGAACCCACATGGCTCCGAACCGCGAACCATTTGGGAAGTCATGAACCGGCAAAAGGATCTGCAATATTCGAGCCGCGCCGGGACTCACATTAGGCGACAGCGACAACTTCACTATCTCAGGCACGTCATCGCGGAATTGTCGCGCAAATTGCCCGAAGAGACACGCCGGGATCCGGAGGTCGAACGACTTGCCCAACACGGATGCCTGACACGGATGCACGTTGTGCGTCTCCTCGCGCCCCAGCTTAACAATGAAGACCATACAAAGGACATCGACTTCAGCGCGGACGGCATCAGGTCCCGTTGGGAGGCGGGCTATCGCCACATGCAGGCGACGCTCGAAAGGGCGCCCTGGCGCGAAACTTTCGATCCGATCGAAGGCTTCATCCTTCACGAAACGCGCGGCGACACCGCTTTGCTTTCGCCTACCAACTGATGTGATAGGCTGAGGCAAGGAGATCGCCCGAATGGAAGTTTCGCAACTCCTTGCTGCGCTTGAAGACGCCTATCTTCGTATTGGTAAAGAGAACACGCCTTTGAGCGACAAGCTCAAATACGTCGCCGACGAAGTTCGGCGACTGAGTCCCATTTTTGCTGAGGCCGTCGACAAATTCGTCAACCGGCTGGAGCAAGTCGCCGCCGGAAGCCTTGCGCCGCAGATCGGCGAGAAAATGTCGCCCTTCTTGCTGCCGGACGAGGAAGGGCGGCTCGTCAACCTCGACACGCTGCTGCGCGGGGGCCCGGTTGCGATTGCATTTATCCGCGGACATTGGTGCCCCTATTGCCGGTTGAACGCGGCGGGACTCGCCGAAATCGAAGATGCGATCAAACCCGTTCAGCTCGTCGCGATTTCAGCGGAGACGCAGAAATACACACGCGAGATCAAACGCGAGGCGAAGGCGCATTTTCCTTTCCTGACCGATGTCGACAATGGTTACGCCCTGGCGCTGAACCTCGCGATCTGGGTGCCTGATGAAATGTCGTCGCTAATCGCGGCGGCTGGTTGGGATGTGCCATGTTACCAAGGGGGATCGGCTTGGATACTGCCGGTGCCGTCAGTGTTCCTTCTAGATCGGGAGGGAGTTGTCCGGTTTCGTCACGTCGATCCGGACTATCGGCGGCGGCTCGAACCGTCGACGCTGATCGCCGCGGCAGCCCATATGGCGTCGTCATCAGCGAGACCCGCGGCGTCATCCGACAACTATGGACCAGTCAGCGCCTCGTAATAGGTTAAGCAGCGCCGTCGCCTCGCGCGAGCGCGGACGTCCCGACATCATGCAGATGGAGACAGGGCGCTCGACGTCGACGCTGTGGATTCGTAGGTGGCGAATGCCGCCGGTCCGCAAGGCGCTTGCGAGCGTGAGACCAACGCCAAAATTCGCGCGCACCAGCGCTTCAAGATCGGCAAGCGAGTCGACCTCATGCACATTGACGAGCGACACGCCCGCTGTCGCTAAACGCTCAATTTCAGCCTCGCTCGCGTCGACCCCTTTATGCAGCAGGAGCCGATGCTCGCCGAGTTGAGCCGCCTCCAGCGCCGCGCCATTGCCGCGCGCCAGGTCATGTTCAGCGCTGATGATGATGTCGAAATGATCATCGAACATCCGCCAGGAATCGAGACGGTCCGAGCCCTCGCCAAATCCGCTTCCGATCGCGAGATCAATTTCCCCTTTTTCCAGCATTTGCCGGATTGCGATTGCGCCGCCTCGCTTCAGCCTCAGCAACAGTTCGGGGAAGGCGCCATACATTTCGCTCAGAGCCGGCATAAGCAGCGCGATATCGACGGCGCTCGCAACCGCCACATTGAGGGTCGCGATCTCTCCTTTCTTCAGAGAAGTCGCCAGCGCCTTCGCGGTGACAGCGCTTTCGTGGCACTGCCGGAGGAGCGGCAACATGCGCTGCCCGAGATCGGTCAAGTGGGAAAGCCGTCCCTCCCGGCGGATCAGATCGCCGCCGAGTTCTTCCTCTAGCAGCTTGATGGCGCGCGTCAGCGCCGGCTGGGAGACATTGCATTGCTCGGCCGCCCTTGTGAAATTGAGGGTTTGGGCCACAGCCAGGAAATAGCGGACCTGTTGCATTTCCATTGAATGCTTCCGTGTTGGACACGCTCCCCCGTCTGGCCCACCTCGAACGATCGATCATCGGCGAGGGTGTGAACAGCCACAACATCAAGCTTAGCACAGGCCTCGAGGCGCCGGAACGCGATGCTCGGCCGCTACGGCGACCGTCTTTTTCGAGGAAATGGCGGTCGGGCGCTCGAGACTATGCTCCGTGGAGTGAACGGGATGGTGCGGGAGTCCGCATGCCGATACGGGATATCCAATCTGATCACGGACCGCTGCTAGTCGAAATCTTTGAGTCGCCCGTCACAAGCGGCGCTATTTCGCCCAGAGCTGCGCGCAGTCGGGGAGCCGCAAAGTCGATGAAAGCGCGCACCTTGGGCGCAACGAGCCGACTTTCAGGGTAAACTAGCTGTACTGGAATCGGCGGAGGCGTATGCTCCCTGAGCACTTCGACGAGACGTCCGCTGCGTATTCCCTCCGACACCATGTATGACAGCGCGATGGTGACCCCCTCGCCTTTTTCCGCGCTGGCGATTGCTGTGAGCGCGTCATTGATCTCCAGCCGGGGACGCAGGGAAATGCGGCCGCCCTTGGCGCCAACGCCGCCGTAACGCCATTCGCGATCCGGCATCAGACCGGTAAAGGCGATGATCGAGTGCAGCCTAAGATCGTCCGGCGCGCGCGGCGCGCCGCGTCTGGCGAGATAGTCGGGACTCGCGACAAGTACGCGCGTTACCTCGCCGATCCTCGTCGAGATCAGACTTGAACCAGGGAGGCGACCGACGCGCAGCGCGATGTCGACGCCCTCCTCGATGAGGTTCACGACGCGGTCCAGTAGGAGAAGCGTCGCCGAGACACGCGGATTCGCATTCAAAAACGGAGCGACGATCGGCGGCAAGAGCGAACGGCCCATTGTCGCCGAGGCCGTCAGCGTCAAATGGCCCGAGGGCGCGCCGCCCTCGCCCCCCGCTTCCTTCTCCGCGTCCTCGAGATCCAAGAGCAGCGCACGCGCCCTCCCAGCAAAGCGGCGGCCAGATTCAGTCAGTTGAACGATACGCGTCGTGCGATGAAAAAGCTGCACGCCAAGCCGCGCTTCGAGAGACGCGATCAGGCGGGTCACCGCCGGCGGCGAACTTCCAAGTTGCGCAGCGGCCTTGGCGAAGCCGCCGGTTTCGGCCACCGCCACGAAAGTCTTGAGTTCCTGAAAGCGGCCCATTTATTGTTCCGATATTTTGAATAATCTATTCTAAAAATAGCATATTCTTTCAAATTCCGTTAGCGCCCATCTTGCTGGAGCTGTCGCGGGAACACGCATCCCCGCCGTCGCCAGGAGCGAAATATGACCCAAGTCATCGGCGCCAACACGGCTCGCGCGCCTGAGCCAACCGCAACAACCGTGCTCTAAGGCGATGACGCGGATCCGCGCGCGCGTCGTGGCGCCCGCGCCGCTGCGCGTTGCTGGCAGAAATGTACAGAAGCGCGCCGCTCCAATAGTTGGAGCGGCTCGCGCCAAGGAGAAAACGGATGGGCCATCGCTTTGCGGAAATCGCCTTCACGCCCGGCGTGCAGCGCGTTCAGGAGGAAATGGGCAGTCGCCGCGGCTATGCGCGCCTTCACGGCGGCGCGGCGCATCACGATCGACTTGGTCCGCACGAGGCGGCGTTTATCGGCGCGCGCGACAGCTTCTACATGGCGACTGTCAGCGAAACCGGCTGGCCCTACATCCAGCATCGCGGTGGGCCAAAAGGTTTTCTGCGGGCGCTCGATGAAACGACGATCGGTTTTGCCGACTTCAGCGGCAATCGGCAATATGTGAGCATCGGCAATATCGCGAGCGAAGATCGGGTTGCGCTGTTTCTGATGGATTACCCGAACCGTGCGCGGCTCAAGATACTGGGGCGCGCACGCGTCGTTGGACTCGACGATGTCGCGGTGTTGACCCGTCTCGCCGTTCCGGATTATCGCGCGCGGGTCGAACGCGGACTCCTTATCGACGTCACGGCCTTCGACTGGAATTGCCCGCAGCACATCACGCCGCGATATACGATCGACGAGATCGCCGCGCTGACCGCCGCGATTGGCGAAGACGAAACGGGGGAGCGGGATGGCGCGGCTTTATTTCCGTGGCGCCCGCATCGTCCGTAGGGGCAACGGCTAATAATGCGGCTGACTGAATGATCGCACAGAGCGGCGCTACCCTGTCCGGTCGTCTGTTCGCCCCGCAGCGCCGTTAATCGGGCGGCGATCTCGACCGGACGCCCCTTGGCGCGGACATCTTCTCCGACGTCTATTTTACTGCAAAGCGCAGCTTGAAAGTGGCGCCCCCGCCGGGGGTTTCTTCGACCCAGATCCGGCCGCTATGCGCGTCCATGATCTCCTTCGCGATGGCGAGGCCGAGGCCTGTGCCGGGCGCCGTTTCGCTCTTGCGCCAGAAGGGTTCGAAAATTTGTTCGCGATCGGATTCAGCCACGCCCTCGCCGTGGTCGATCACTTCGACCGTGGCGTCGGCGCCGACGCGCACCAGCACGGTCCCTCCTTCCGGCTCGGCGCGCAAGGCGTTATCGACAAGGTTGCCGATGATGCTTTCCAGCGCGCGGCGATCGCCGGCGACGACGATATGTTCCCGTTCCAGTTCAACGGCGAGTTGCCGACCGTTTTTGACGGCGAGCAGCGCATGGTCGTCAATCGCCGAGCGCGCGACTTCCGCGAGATCGACGGTTATAGGAATGTCCTGACGTCCCTGTAGCCGCGCCGATGCGAGCAGTTGTTCGACAATGGCGCCGATCCGCCGGGCGTCGCGCTTCAGATTGTTGACGAAGCCCGTCTCTTTGGGATGGTTGAGGCGCTCCGTCAGAATGGCGACCGGCGTGCGCAATTCATGGGCCGCATTGGCGAGAAAGCGGCGCTGGCGCTTTGCGTCTTCGTCGAGGCGCTTGAGCGCGTCGTTCATCGAGGAAACGAGCGGCCTGATCTCGGATGGAGCCCCGGGGAGCGACAAACGCCGATCGAGCGAAACGAGGTCGATGAGCTCCGCCTGTCGGACAAGCGAGTCCAGTGGCGCGAGCCCTCGTCTCAGCGCCGCCCAGCCGATAATTGCGACCGCCAGTATCTCGAAAAGATGATATTTGACGTCGCCCAATCCGGCTCGATACATCCAGTAGGGAAAGTCGCTCCAAGAGGAGACATAGCCATAGGTCGCGATCTGTAGTCTTCCGTAAGGCGTATTCGCCAACACGGATGCGCCTTTAAGATCCGTTCCAGGCTCTCCCTGGATCCGGTACGACAGGGAGAGAGGCTTCATCCGGTCCTTTGATGTGATGAGGGACGCGAGATCGGGAGAGGAGCCCGGCAGCGCCGACGTCGTCGCGGGGTCGAAGACAGCAACGCGCAGCGTCGGCGTGCGTTCGATATAGGCGCGCAGTTCCGGCGTTGGATCGAGACGTAAGGATCCATCGGGCGCGCGCGCCACCGACGCGGCCGTCAGCGAGTGGATCTTGGGAAAGGCCAGATCGTTCCAATATTCGGCCGCGCCCGGCATAATTCCATAGGCGCTGAGAATATGGATGGAGACATGCGTCGCGATATAGCCGACGACCTGCGCGATGACGACGTAAAGCGTTAGCCGCGCCGCGAGCGAGCGAAAGGCGATCATGACCCGATCTCGTTCAACAGATAGCCGCGACCGCGGACGAGATGAATCTCCACGTCGGCGTGAATGTTTTCGAGCCGCTTGCGCAGGCGGGACACAAGCGTGTCAAGCGCGCCGGGCGAGACGGTGTCGTCGAAACCGTATATTTCTTCCATTAGTGTGGCGCGCGCGACGACGCGATTGACGCGGCGCACGAGCGTCTCCAGCAGCGTGAATTCTCGCTTGTGCAGCGTCATCGGCCTTTCCGCGACGAAAAATTGACGCGCGGCCGGATCGAAAGACAGAGCGCCCACAATGATCGGCGGCGCCTTTCCGCCACCGGGCGATCTGAGGCGCGCCCGTATGCGCGCCATAAGCTCTTCTCCGTCGAAAGGCTTGACGAGATAATCGTCGGCGCCCGCGTCGAGGCCCGCTACTCTTTCCTGCGGCGCGTCGATCGCCGTCACCATCATGATCCGCACGCTCGGCCGTAATTTACGTATGCAAGGAACAGCCTCGGCGCCGTCCCCGTCCGGCAACCGCCTATCAAGCAGCATCAGCTCGTACGGAAATTGTTTCAGCGCTTCGAGCGCGTCTTCCAGATTGAGGACCTGGTCGCAGGCATAACCGGCTTTACCAAGTCGCCGCCTGATGAGGCGCGCCATGTCCGGCTCGTCTTCGACGATGAGAATCCGCATCTCTCATGCTCCTGGCGCGGACGGAAGACACATCGAAGGAAAGGCATATTCCGCTCGCAGAGAAGCAGCATAAGGGCATATGTAGCATTTTCGCCACATCGGCGGCTTCTTTCTGGAAGCATTCGCTTTGGCAGATTGGGGTAAGGTCGCCTATCTAAAAATGGCCGCTCTAACAGGCCAGCCACGCCTCCCTGGGCTTTAGCCAGCCATATTGACCTAGCTGGAGGCCCGTCTCTCATGTCCCTTCCGTTTTCTCGCACGCTCCCACGCGTCGCTTCGCTGCTTGCCGCGACCGCCCTCGCCGACGGTTCGGCTTTAGCGCAACAAGCCGGATCAACGGTGTTACCGCCTGTAACGGTGGACGCGCCGCACGAACAGGCGCGTCCTCGAACGGCTCCTGTCGCCGCTGCGCCGAGAATTGCGCGGCCGCGTCAGGCGAGGACGCCTTCGAGCGCCAGTCAGAGAGGCGCGCATGCTCCCGCTGCGACCGCCGCCGGCGCCACGACAGCGGGAGGAGCCGGCGGCGGCCAAGGCGCAACCGCGCCGGGGGACGTGCAAGGCTATGTGGCCAGACAAAGTTTTGCGGGAACAAAGACCAATACGCCCATCCTCGAAGTTCCGCAGTCGATATCGGTGATCACGCGTCAACAGATGGATGTGCGCAATGTGCAGCGCGAGGGGGAAGCGTTCCGCTACACGGCGGGCGTCTTTGCCGAGCCTTACGGCGCCGATCCGCGGGCGACTTTCGACGCGCCCTATATTCGTGGCTTCGACGTGAGCACGAACGGCGTCTATCGCGATGGCCTGCGCGAAGCCAATGGCGTGTGGGCGCGCTTTATCAGCGAGTTCTATGGCCTTGAACGCGTCGATGTGCTCAAGGGGCCTTCATCCGTGCTTTACGGACAAGGCAGCCCTGGCGGCATCATCGATAAGATCACGAAGAAGCCGACGGATTTCGCCCGCGGCGAAATCTATATGCAGGGCGGCACATTCAATCGCCTGCAGGGGGCCCTGGATTTCAGCGGTCCCTTGGATGAAGACGGAAGGCTCCTCTATCGCGTCGTCGGCATGGTGCGCGACAGCGATACGCAGTTCAAATATAACGACGACAAGGCGGTTCCCGATATCCGCCATTATATCGCGCCGTCTTTCACCTTCCGGCCGACGGAAGACACCAAACTGACGATCCAGGGAGACTGGCTGCACAATAAGACGGCCGGCCCCTTCACGCTGACATTGCAGAACCAGACCTACACAAACATTATGATCGGCGATCCCAACTTCAATCTGAGCGATTTCACGCAAGGGACGATCGGCTATCGGTTCGAGCATAGGTTCGACGACGCCGTGACGTTCCGGCAGAATATGCGATACGGCGCGCTCGACTTTCAATACAATAACATGACCGCTTCGAGCATAACCGCGTCGACCATCGTGAATCGTAGCACGAGCGCGATCGACGAAAATATCTATTCCTTCGCGCTCGACAATATCGCCGAGGCGAAGTTCTCCACGGGCCCGCTCTCGCATACCGCAATTTATGGAACCGACTATCAATCGGCGACCTATACGACACGGACGCTTAGCGGCGTCGGCCCCAAACTCGCCTTGTTCTATCCGGTCTACGGGCAGCTCGTGGCGCAGCCGACAACCGTTTCGAACTATTCCCATCAGACGGCGACCCAGCTCGGTTTCTATGGGCAGGATCAGATAAAATTTAATAATTTCGTTCTCACCGTCGGAGGCCGTTTGGACGAAGCGCGCTCGACGACGGTGAATTATCGCACCAACGCTATCGCCAACAAGCGTGATGTGGAGCCAAGCTATCGCGCCGGTCTCAACTATGTGTTCGACGGCGGCCTCGCGCCTTATGTCGGCTATTCCCACGCCTTCCTGCCGACGACGGGAACTGACTTCAGCGGCAATCCCTTCAAGCCCACTTTCGCCGAACAAATTGAGGGCGGGGTCAAATATCAGCCGGAAGGCTTTCCAGGCATGATCACCATCGCCTATTTCAATCTGACGCAGCAGAATGTCCTCACGCCGGATCCGTTGCGGCCGGCGACGACTTACAAGGTGCAGACGGGCGAAGTGGAGTCGCGCGGGCTCGAAATTCAGGCCACGCTCAATCCGATGCCCGGCCTCGACATCATCGCCGCATTTACCAGCAACCCGGTGCATGTGACGAAGGATAATCCGAACGCTCAGGGCGTCAGCACGGTCGGCAAGCGTCCAGCGTATATCGCCAAGGATTTCGGCTCGATATGGGGCGATTATACGATTCAGGACGGCGACTTCCGAGGCTTTGGTTTGGGCGGGGGCTTACGCGCCGTCGGCCCGACCTATGCGGACGCCGCCAACACGGTTCAGAACAAGGGTTATACGTTGATCGACGCGACCTTGCACTATGAGCCCAAGACGATCCCGCGCCTCGATGGATTCCGGCTGCAGTTGAACGTGAACAATTTGCTCGACAGACGTCATATCATCTGCACGGCGACCACAAACTGCCAATGGGGCGCCGAGCGCACGATCATCGGCACGCTCTTCTATCGTTGGTGAAGCGAAGGACGCGTCTCGAATGCGGCCCGAAATGATCGCCGCCGACAAGAACAAAATACCACGCAGTCGGCGCACAGCTACGCCGCGCAAATGGGCGATCGCGATGCGCGCCATAGCCGCCGTCTTTGGCGGCTATGGCTTCGTCTGGGGCGCGGTCGCCTGTTTGACCTTGCTTTTGATCGCGATTGGCGTGCCGCGTAGCGAGAGCGTGATCATCGCCACTCTGCTCGGCTTTCCGCTCTATCTCTTCATTCTTCTCTGGGCCTTTGCGTCGCGCTCGCTCGTCCGCGTTTCTTTCGCGCTCATTGGCGGCGCCGCGGGGCTGATCGGCCTCTCGCGCGTCTTGAGAGGATTGATCTGATGTTTACGACGCTCCGTCAGTCAATGACCTGGCTGCATACCTGGTCGGGCGTCACATTGGGCGTAATCCTCATCGTGATTTTCTTCATGGGCGCTCTTTCGGTCTTCGATCGCGAGATCGATCGCTGGATGGCTCCCACGACACGCCTTCCTGCGCGGCATGCGTCGATTTCGCTCGACGCGCTTCGACCAAGGATCGACGCGCTCCTCGCAGACGCGGATCAGTGGCGGCTCGTGCTGCCCGACGCGCGCGCGCCATTTTTGCAACTTGGCTTTCGGAGCAAGAGCGGCCCGCGCAACTTCGCCATCAATCCCGCGAGCGGCGATATATTGCCTGACTCAGGCACGCTCGGCGCGACGCGCTTCTTCTACCCGTTTCACTACACGCTGCTTATTCGCGCCTTCAACATCGGTCCCTGGATTGTCGGCGCAGCGGCGATGGCGATGCTTGTCTTGCTGACTTCCGGCGTCCTTATTCGCACGGGTCTCTTCGCAAATTTCTTCACTTATCGGCCGAAGGGGCCGTTGTTGCGCGCCAGCCAGGATCTTCACGCCGTCATGGGCGTCATTGGCCTTCCCTTCTTTTTTGTCATTCCGCTTTCGGGTCTCGTCATTTTTTCCGCAGTCTATTTGCCGGCGGGCATCGACGCGGCCTATCCGGGAAAGGCGAACGTCTTTTTCGACGAGGCGGTTGGAGCGGCTCGTCTTCCAAAATCCGGCGGCCCGGGCGTGATTGGATCGCTAGACGCAATGCGCTCGTCGGCCGAGCGCCGCTGGGGCGCGGAGGCGGAACTCCTGCTCGTGACAAACGCCCGCGACGCAAACGCCGTGATCGAATTTCGGCGCAATACGAAGGATCGGGTTTCGCATGACGGCGAACCAATCTTCTTCGACCGCGCCGGCCAGATGCTCGGACAGGGCGCCAACAGACCCGCCCGGTCTACGCTCGATTTTATTTGGGGCGTGCATCTGTTGCGCTTTGAGCATTGGCCTCTGCGTTGGCTTTATTTTGTCGCGGGGCTCGGCGGCTGTGCGCTGATCGTTACGGGCTTCGTCATCTGGCTGGAGAAGCGGAAGACGAAGCCGCATCCGACGGGAGTTCGTTTCGTCGAAGCGCTTCTCATTGCCGCGAGCGTCGGGCTGGTTTTCGCGACGGGCGGCTTTTTTGTCGCCAATCGGCTCCTGCCGCAGGATACGCCCAGTCGCGCGCAATGGGAGACCGTCGCTTTTTTTGCGCTATGGGCCGCCTCGGTCGTTCACGCCGGCCAACGCGTCGCCGCCGGGCAGGCGCAGGGAGCCTGGCGCGAGCAGGCCTGGGCCGTTTGCATCATGGCGGGCGCAGCGCCGGTTCTGAATTGGATCACGACGGGCGATCACCTCGCCAAAAGCTTGGCGCAAGGTCAATGGGCTGTCGCCGGCGTGGACATCGGTCTGCTGGCGGCCTCATTCGTCGCGGCCATGGCTGCAAGACGCCTCGGTCGCGCCGGCGAAACGGCGAGTCGCGTTGAACCGCAGAACCGTCGCTCCGCGCAAGTCGAGACGGATCATGCCTGAGATTTTGCTCGTCGCCTCCTTCGCCGCGTCGCTGTTTGGTTTTCTGTTGCTCGCCTTATCTCTTCCGCGTCATTGGCGGGAGACGATGGGTGAGCGCCATTTGCCTTCAGATTTGCGCACGGGATTGCGTATAGGCGGCTTCAGTTTTCTCCTGGCGAGTCTCGTTTTCGCATTTTTCCGAGACGGACCCGCTTTCGGCGTTCTGTTGTGGACGCTCCTTTCGGCCGTCAGCGCCCTGACGGTCGCCTTCATGCTGGCTATGCGAATTAAACGGCGCTAGGCAGTTCAAACTGCGAGCGCGTCTATCGGCGCTCTTTCCAACTTGCCGAGGAATTGCAGCATAGCGGCCGTCATCAAATGCCTCGATGTCCGCTGCCTAATCCTTGCTGAGTCGACCGTCCGCCGAGAAGCGCGCGCAGCAGCACGGCGATGGTCGCGCCATTGTGCAGCGCCGCCGAGGCGACGGGGGCGAGAACGCCCGAGGCGGCTCCCGCCAGAATGGCGGTATTGACGCCGACCGCCACGGCGAAGTTGGAGTGGATGAGCCGCATCGTGTTTTGCGCGAGGGAGAGGATCGTCACCAGCGAGTCGAGCCTGTCCTCCAAAAGGACGATGCCGGCGGTGGCGCGCGCGATATCCGCGGCGCGCGGCATCGAGACGCCGACATCCGCCTCCATCAACCCCGGGCCGTCGTTCACGCCGTCGCCGACATAGGCGATGCGGCAACCCTCCTGTTTCAGCGCTGCGATCACGCGCGCCTTGTCCTCCGGCCGCTGCTCGTAGTGCACCGCGTCGAGCCCCAGCATTTTTGCGAAGGCCATCGCCGGCGCCTGACGGTCGCCGGTGATCATAATCAGACGCTTGACGCCCTGCGCCCGCAACCGTGCGAGCGTCTCGGCGCTCTCGGCGCGCAGGCGGTCGCGCAGGGCGAAAACGGCGATCGGACGGTTATCGGCCGCGATATAGAGAAGCGATTTGCCCTCGGCCTCTAAAGTCTTCACTCTGTCGCGCGCGCCGGCGAAGGAAACGCGTTCGTCGTCCTCCAGGAAATGCCGGCTGCCAAAGCGGATGCGGCGGCCTTCCACTCTCGCTTCCACGCCATGACCGACGATGAAGCTCACCTCCTCATGGGGAATATGAGCGAGATGCCGTTTCTCGGCGAGCTGCACCACGGCGCGCGCGATGGGATGGCTCGTATGCTCGCCGAGCGAGGCGATCATGGCCGCCACGCGCTCCTCGTCGATATCGCGGTCGAGCGGGCAGATGTCCGTGACTTCGAGCGTATTGTGCGTGAGCGTGCCGGTCTTGTCGAAAACGACCGTATCGATCCCGGCGAGCGCCTCTATGGCCGAGCCGCTCTTGACGAGGCATCCCATGCGCGCCGCCCGATACATCGCCGATTTGATTGCGATCGGCGTGCCGAGCTTCACCGCGCAGGAATAGTCGACCATGAAGACGGACTCGATCCGGCGAAGATCGCCGGTTAGGGCGAACACCGCGCCGGCCGACGCCAGGGTGATGCCCACGCGCTTGTCGGCGAGCGCGCTGGAGGCCGTCTGAATGTTCGACGGACGATCGAGCCCCTCCTGAATATAACCGGCGATGCGTCCAGTCGTGGTCGCCGCGCCCACCCGCTCGGCGAGGATCACGAGCCGCCCCGCCGTGACGACGCCGCCGGCGAGCGCCTGGTCTCCGGCGCCGCGCGGCAAGGGGAGGCTTTCGCCCGTCACCGTCGATTGGTCCACATAGGCGTCGCCGGTCTGCACATGTCCGTCGACTGGAATCGTCTCGCCCGCGCCTACGACGACCCTTTCGCCGCCTTTAAGTTCGGCGAAAGGAACGCGCGCAAGCTCGCCGTCGTCGCGCTCGATCCAGACGTCGTCGGGCGGCTTCAGCAGCAGCGAGCGCAATAGTTCGTCGGACCGCTGGACGGTGGTCGTCTCGATATACCCTGCCAACTCGAGTAGAAAGCGGGCGACGTTCGCGGTGACAAATTCGCCGCGCGCCGTCGGCAAGCCGATGGCGAGCGCATCAAGCGCGTCGGTCTTCAGCGTCGCTCGCAGCGCCTGGGCCGCGCCGCGCAAGACGACGCCGGCGACATTGGCCAAGGTGATCGCCCGGGCGAGAGGAACAGGCATAAATAGCGATGCGACGGCGGCTGCGGCGGCGAACGTCAGCCGGGTCGGGTTCGCCGCCGCGGGCGCTTGCCACGCTTCGCGCGCCGTTGTTAGCGGATGTCGAGCCCGCGCGAGAATGGCTTCGCGCGTTTCCGTCTGGCCGTCATAACTGACCGCCAGAGACGCGCAGGCGCGATTGGCGCGGACTTCGCTGACGCCGGGAAGATCGCGCAGGCTCGCGGCGGCGCGCGCCAGGACCTCAGGACTCGCCGCCAGCCGCAAGCGCAGCCGCTTGGGCAGCTCGTGGACAATCTCCAACGCCGTCGCCGTCAACCAGCGGAATTCCTTTTTCCTCGAAAGCGACCGCCGCTTCCGTCTTGGCGTCATCGTTCGACATTCAAGTTCGGCGATCCCAACTCGAAAAGAAGCTGAGCGGGCGCGCTGCTATAAGGAACAAGCCGATGGCGTGCGCCCCATCGCAGAGGGTCAGGAATCGCCGCGATTTTCTCGCCGCTCCTCGACCCATTCATATATGTCGCTGATATCCACGCTCTCGGCGCAACCGCATCCCGCGGTTCCCGCCTTGCCGCAAGCGGCGCAAACGCCGACTATGCGCCGAACCTTGTTTTTCGCCCGCCATATTTCGAGTAGATTTCGCGCCACGTCCGGCGTGGTGCGGAGACTGGCGGCGATTTCCAGCACGGAAGCTCGATGACGGCTCTCCATGAAGCTTCTAACCGACGACAGCGTTGCCATGGCCGCCCCTCAACTCTGCTTCGGCCAGCTCGCGACGGCTCGAGAAAGATCGCTCCAGTTGCGCCTCTTCGCCGCCCCAGAGCCCACGACGCGCAGGGCGGCCATCGCCGCGAGCAGCGCCGCAAGGCAGGCGGCAATCCAGAAAACGGAGGTTCCGGGCGACCGATCGAATCTTGCGGCCTGATAGAAAATAACCGCCGCGCACCACCCAATCCCGGTATTCCATATGGCGCTGAAGATGGTCCAGCGCCAGCCGATCTCCTGATAGATCGCTCCCATCGCCGCGACGCAAGGAATGTAAAGCAGGATCATCAGCAGATAAGCGAAAGCCCCGGCCGGCCCGTCGAAACGCGCCGCCATTGCGGAGAAGGCGCTCTGCTGCACTTTAAGCTTGGTCGCGGTCGCGGCCGTATCTTGGATAAACGAAACGTCGAGTCCTAGCGGGTCCGTCAAGGCCGCCAGAACCGCCTTCAAATTCTGCGGGACGGTCTCGAAGGCGTCGACGAGCTTCTTGCCGACGTCGGCGCTCTCCGACTTGCTCTCGCCGCCCTCGCCGGCCGCCCGCGCGCCAAGTTGGCTATAAAGCGCGTTGAGCGTGCCGATCACGACCTCTTTGGCCAGAACGCCCGTAAAGACGCCGACCGCCGCAGGCCAATTGTCCCTGGTCATTCCCATCGGCTCGAAGGCTGGAACCATTGTCCGGCCGATGGCGGAAAGCGCTGATTTCTCGCTGTTCTGATTCCCGAAGCTGCCATCTGCGCCGATCGTGTTGAGAAAGCTCAACAGCACGACGATGGGAATGATCACGCGGCTGCACCTGAAGACGAAAGCCTTCAGCCGGTCCCAGGCTCTGAGCAGGACCGTGCTGACAGTGGGCATGTGATAGGGCGGCAACTCCATGATGAAGGGAGAAGCCTCTCCTCTCAGCACGGTGTTTTTCAAAAGGAACCCCGTTCCAACGGCAAACAGAATGCCGATCAGATAAAGTAGGAAGACGACGTTCTGGCCGCTTGCGGGGAAAAAGACGGCGGCGAACAACGCATAGACCGGCAGGCGCGCGCCGCATGACATGAACGGCGCCATCATGATCGTCAGGATGCGGTCGTGACGGCTTTCCAGCGTGCGGGTCGCCATAATCGCAGGCACGTTGCAGCCGAATCCTACAATCAACAGCACGAATGACTTCCCAGGAAGTCCGACGGCCCGCATCGCGCGGTCCATCACGAAGGCGGCGCGCGCCATATAACCGGAATCCTCCAGGGTGGAGAGAAAGAGATACAGCAAGCCGATGATGGGAATGAATGTCGCGACGGTTTGAACGCCGCCGCCGACCCCCTCGGCCAATAAAGCGACCAGCCACTGCGGCAATCCCAGGCGCTCCAGCGTCAGCCGGCCGCCGTCAACGAGCAGCGCGCCAGTCGCCTGCTCGAAGAAATCGATAAAGGCTCCCCCTATTCTGATCGTGAATATGAACATCACATACATCATCATCAGAAAGATCGGGATGCCGAGAAAGCGGTTGAGCACGATATGGTCGATGCGGTCTGACAATGTCCGCGAGGCTTCGCGCGGGCGGGTCGCCGACCGCTCGACGATCCCGGTCACGAAGCCAAAACGCGCATCCGCGATGACGATGTCGGGGTCCTCGCCGAACGCCTGCGCCACCATATCACGAGCGACGGTTGTTTCGCTTTCGAGATGTCCCCCGACTTCGCCCGCCAGCACGGGATCGCCTTCGATCAGCTTGAGGGCGCGCCAATGAGGTTGCCGCGAGCCGTTTTCGGCCAGGAGCGGCTCCAGTCTTGCGATGGCCGCCTCGACGGCCTCGCCGTAATGCGGCGTCACCAATGGCGGACGCGGGCGTTCAGCGAGATCGGCGATATGCGCCATGAGATCGGAGACGCCGATCCCGCGCGTGGCGATAATGGGGATCGCCGGGCAACCTAACTCGCGCGACAGCTTTTCCGTGTCGACAACGATCCCGCGGCGCTTGGCAATGTCCATCATATTGACGGCGATCGCCATCGGCGCGCCCATCTCCAGCAACTGGGCCGTTAGATAGAGATTGCGCTCGAGGTTGGAGGCGTCGACAATATTGACGATCAGCCTGGCGTCGCCGGAAAGAACGAAGTCACGCGCGATGCGCTCGTCTTCGGACACATCGATCGTTGCGCCCAGCGAATAGACGCCGGGCAGATCAATCATCTCATATGTGTTTCCGTCGTAGCGATAGCGCCCGCTTTTCTTTTCCACGGTGACGCCTGGCCAGTTCCCGACCTCCTGGCGCGCGCCGGTGAGGACGTTGAACAGCGTGCTCTTGCCGCAGTTCGGATTGCCGACGATCCCGATGAGGATCGGCTTGGGATCGCCTTCCCTCATGGGAGCTTCTCTAACGCGAGAAGCTGGGCTTCGGCCTTGCGGAGGCTCATCGAGAACCCGCGAACCTGTATTTCGACTGGATCGCCAAGCGGCGCCACGCGCGTCAGCGTGAATTCGACGCCAGGGGTGAGCCCCATCGCCATGAGTTTCTGCCGATAGCCCGACATTCCCCTGCCCATGCCGACGATGCGGGCGCGGTCGCCGGGGTTCAAATCGCCGATCGTCATTCCCGCAAATGGCTCCTCCAAGCGGACGACGCATATGCGGCGCGCCGTCGCAGGGTCCACGGCGATGCGGCTGTCGCCCGCCGCCACCAGCACGCCAGAATTCATATCATGTTCGAGAATAAAAAGTGTGGAGCCCGCGCGAAGACCCAGCTCGACGAGCCGTTGCTCCGACCCCATGTCGGCGTCGAACGAGATGACGCGAACCGCGCCGTGACGCACGTCGCTCAAACAAAGAACTGGCATGCGCGGTTGCACCGAAAGAGTCGCCCTCACGCGGCGATGCGCCGTCGGCGGCGCCAGGAGATGTAAAGATACTCTGATCTGACCGCAAGAACATTGAAACGGAGTTTTAGAAAGCCTCCGAACAACCGCCATTAATACATTCAGATACGCCAATATTATAAAATTCTCATAGTATATATCTGCTATATGCTTACATGAGTCAGCATTTAGCTCGCAAGGCCTTTCTATACCGCGTGTAGATGAGTTTTGAGCCGCAGCCGCTCGACGCTCGCTTCCACTCTCTTGATGCGCGCCCCACCGTCGTTGATCCCGCGTTGGCGCGCTATATGCGTGGCACCCGCCAGATCCGGAGTTTGGGCCGGATTTTCAACTTCGAACCACGCGAGGAGCCGTTCGTGCCTGTGCTGCAAGAAATCCATACTGTCGTGGCATTGGCCCCCGCAAAGCCGGTCGGGTTGGCCGATCTTGGCGCGCCTTCTGTCGATACGGCCGTGGTCAAAAAGGGGCGCGTGCATGAGTTCGCGCAAGTCCTGCCAGACGGTAAAATCGGTCGTCGCTTCCAGGATCTCCGCGTCATCGCGATCAGCACGGTCGAGGGCTGTATCCCTTCCAACAAATTGTTCATTCAGTTCGATGTTTTCGGCGACGACACGGCGGCGCCCGCCGACGGGGTCGGATTCGAGTCAATTCTCTTTGCCGGCGCGCAGCAACTCGCCAGCCTGCGATCGAGTAGCCTCTTCCTTCCCTATGGCAATTTCTGGTACCCGAACCGCTTCGTATTCGAGGCGCCGACGGCTGACTTCGATCGCGCCGACCGTCTGGAATTTATCGCCAAGTCGGAAGAGGTCCGCATTATTTAGCCGGCGGTCGATTGCGACAATCGCCGCGAGGCCGCGCCGTCACGATCATAGAGAGCCTTGGCGCGCGCTATTCGCCAAGCTCGCCTCGATCCAAATTGAGCGAAGAGACATGACTTATCCACTCGTCAAACGCGTGCCCCACCGGATGCTCGGCGAAATGCTGCGGATGATGTTGAGCGAGCGCCTGTTTTACGATTTGACCCTTGAAGAAGGCCGGACATTATCGCGCGCCTTCACCGCGCTGGCTCATGACTGGCGACGCAATGATCTCGTCTATCTGAGCCCAGTCGGAAGCGACCATGAATTCTCCGCAGCCGTCACACAAGAAGGCCTTGACGTGGAAACCGCGGATGGAAGCCACCATTTGAATTGGGACGATGTGACGGAGTTGGCCGAGCGCCTCGCCGTGGAGTGAGAAGCGCGGCGTCATATTTCGCCTGATCCGGGACCTTCTCGCAAGGCGCGGTCAAAGTAGAAGTCCTGTAGGCGCGTCGGGGGCTCTTTCCCTTGACCTCTCCCAGAGGCCGCCGCGCCGTGGCGCGGCTCCATCAACCCTTGCCCCAGTTCCAGGCAAGCAGGCCAGCGTAGACCGCCATGGAGAACGCGTAAAGCGCCACGAGGAAGCCATAGCCGAGAAGGTTCTTCCGCCAGCCCACCTCGGGCTCGATCCACCAGCCGAACGTCTTGAAGGCGAGCGGCGCGAGCTTCCAGCCCAGCAGCTGAGTGCTGGCGACATTGCCGATGAACAAGGACAGCCAGAATGGCGCGCCGCGCGAGTCGATAAACGGGCCGCTGATGAAATAGCCCCAAAGGAAGACGATGGGATAGAGTACGAGCAGGACGAGCAAATTGCTCTTGAAGATGAAGGATGGGCTCTCCGCCGCCGGCTGGCCTGCCGGGAACCAGAAGTTGAAGCCATAGCTCGCCCGCTTCACAGTGAGGCCGGCGTTGAATTCCTGACCTTCCACAAGCAGCGCCCGGCGTTGCGGCGAGTCCAGCCAGGCGTTCAGATTGGCGTCGGCGTCAAAGGACAGGATGACGATCCAGTCGTCGTGCAAGCCCGCAATCGGCCCTTCGATCTTGTGGCGCATGAATCCCTTGAACTGGGACTCCGCCGCCTGGACGCGCTGCTGCCAGTCGAGAAACGCCGCTTCGCGGTCCGCCGGCACGCGGAAGGAAATAATGGCGGAGATGGCGTCCGTCCGATCGCCGCCTACGTCCTGCAGCATGTGGACGTCCTCCGGACCGATGCAATGCCGGCTGATCTCCTCGACGAGTTGGGCGCGCGCGTCGCTCTCTAGCCATGCGCGCGCCGCTGCGGGAGTCGCGAAGCGCAGGACCTGCACCCAGTCGAGATTGGCGGGCGGCTGCGGAGGCGCCACCTCCTGACCAAGGAATCCCGGCCAGGATTTGAGCGCCTCGGCGACCTTGCCGCTCCATTTCGTGAAGGCGGCGAAACCCTCGTCGGCGATGCGGCGCTGGATGACGAGGGCGACCGGCCAGTCGCCCGCCGCTTGTTTCCCTGAAGCCATGGGTTTCGTCCGCTTGGTTCTTTAAGAAGCAATGAGAATTACAAGACTGGCATGGCGGATAGAGTTTTTCTTATGGAAAAGTAATGGTTAACTGCTCGGCTCGTAACCATCAACTCGCCTTGACGAATTAGCCGAGCATTCAATTCAAAATTCCCAAATGGGCATTTCAGGGATCGACGCCGTCGGAGACGAAGACGGCTGTCCTTGCTCCGATCAAGACTCGTGTCTTCCCGCGCCAGGCGTTGGACGATCCATGATCGCCGCCGTATGTCGCGATTGCGAGGCGCCGTCAATCGGCGACGGGCGTCGAACCATTTTGGACGCCGCGTCCGATCGCGATCTGGCCAACGGGCCCTTCGACGTGAAACGCGAGGCCCGTCATTTTCGCAAAGAGATCGATGTCCCCGACGCCGATCGCGCAGGCCCCAATCTCCATCTCGGTCGCCATCAGATAGAGCGTCTGCATCAGCACGCCGACATGTTTCAGAATAAGCGCATAGGCGAAGCCGCTGTATTTCCACGACACGCGGCCGAAACGCGCCGCCATTGTCATGAGGATTTGCGGAGCCGCCGGCGCGCCCATGGCGAATTGCGCATCTTCCAGCATCGCCGCAAGCCAAGGCTCGCTCGTCTCGATCCGTACAAGAGAGTGGCGGTTGGCGTCGTAATGATAAAAGCCGCGCGCCAGACCCTCACATTTGTCGACGGCGAGATAGAGCTCCAATTCGTAGCTCGCGCCGCCGGACGGATAGGGGCGCGGGGCGATCTCCAACTCCGGCTCCTCCTCGTCTTCATCAGGCTGTCGCGCGCGCGATATGATTCGCGCGGCGCCCCCGAGGAGCTGCGCGACCTCCGCCAGCGTGATCGGGCGCCGCTCATCGAAGACGCGCGTCGAACGTCGTCGTCGCAACAATGTTGCAAAGGCCGAGGGCGGCGCCGTATCGAGCGTCGTCAGGTCGATCGCCCGCCCTGGCCAACTCGGCCGTATCGCAGGCGGCGCCGGCGCGAGATGCGCGTGGGCGTAAAGGCCGCCGGTAGGATTGGCCTGCCGTCCATTGGTGCTGCGGGCGTGGAACAGCAGATCGTGAAAATCCCATAAAAGGAGAGCGTCGTCGCCTTCCGCCGCGCGCAGTCCTTTGTCGGCGTCGCGCCCAGGCGTGAAGAGGATCTGGGCGTCGAGGAGCAGCGCCAGCAGCTCGACGCCTGGAAAGTCGGCCGATTCGCGAAGCTCTCTCACAGTCCGCGCCGCCGACAGACGCGCAATCATTGCGGCGACGCTGGGGTCGCACAGGCGGAAAAGCGCGCCGGCGCGGGGCGATTCGAGCGCCATGTCGGCGCCGCGCCGCCGCATATAAGCAAAGCGCGACAGCGCCAAGGGGCGATCCTCGGAGATCTCGACCATTCGCGGCGCATAGTCACGCATCTGCGGCTCGATGACGACGAGATCCGGCCCGCCCGGCGTGCGGGCCAAGCGATATTCCACGAGGCCGTAAAGCGCCAGCCTTCGGACGAGTTCGCTTATCTCCGCGTCCGGATCCCCATCGAACGTCAGGCCGCTCTGGAACTCGCCGGCGCGCGCTATGACATCCGCGCCGAACTTTCCAAAGTCCACGGCCCGACCGTCGAAAAAGGCGGTGAGCCCGCCCGCGTCATTGCGCTCGAGCGCGACGCCCGGATTGAGCCGAGCGAAGAGCCGTGCCGGCGGCGCGGGCGGTTGGGAATCGCTAGGCAAGTCAGGTGCGGGGGAACAGCGGGTTGAGATCGGCTTCCCTTACTGGCCGCTTGCGCAGGCCCAGCGCGAGGGGCGTCTCATAGAGACGGCCGGGACCAAAGCGGCGATAGAAATGCCGCAGTCCCGGCACGATCACCCGGACCACCGGCACATCGATATCCGGGCGCGTCTGATCCAGGACAAGGAAATCATGGCCGGCGCGCGCGGCGAGCTTGACGCAGGCCAGCACCTGGTCGCGGCTGTCGAGTTGCGCGAAATTCTTGAACCGCGACCGTCCGAATGACGCCTTGCCCTGCGGCCGCAGATAGGCATGCTTGCGCAGCGGGAGAGGGTCGTTTCCGTAATCGTCGTCCGGACCGAGCGCGGGTCGGCCGCCGAGGCTCTCGATGGCGATGAACTGGTTGAGCTCGGTCATGGCGCGCAGCGTCGCGATCCGCGGGTCGAAATGCGCCCCCGCCGCGACTTCGATGTATTCCCGTCCGTCTTCTGTCCAATGGGCGACGGCGATGACCACCGGAATGCCGAGATCGCTCGTGACGTCCAGCGCCCAGACGTCGCGGCCCATCCTGGCGAAGACGGCGCGCAGGTCGCGCACATAGCTGTCGCCGAGCTTGTCGAGATCGATCTCCGGACGACGCAAGCGGTTGTACCACCAGATCGCATAGGCGTCCCGCTCAACGAGTTCGAGGAACCCCTGAAGGATAGCCTCCTCGATCGTATTGCCCGCCGCGCAGCCGTTCGAATCGGCGCTGATCTGATTCGCGCAGCCGGACTCGTGGAAGAAATACAGCAATCCAGTGGGAATATATTTGAAGCGCTCGTGCCGCAGCGACCATACCGGCGACCATTCCGTCTCTGCGGCGGGATCGAAGCGGCGCGCGCCCTCGCCCGCGCACCGCCCCTTTGTCTTGCCGCGCTCATATTGCGCGTCGCTATAGAGCAGGATGTCGTTGGGCAGGATCGCCTCGCCGGCCGGGAAATCCACGAATCGTCGGACCGTTCTGATTTCGTCGCCCTGGAAAATTCCGCAATAGCGCTCGATCGCCTCCATCAGCGCGCTTGTCTCGCCCTGCTCGGCGACGCTGCCCTTGCCATAGCTGTCGCCGCTCAACCCGGCCTGAAGGGCGTCGACGGTTTCGGGGCGCGGCGAAAAATTATGTCTGGCGACAAAGCTCGCGTCGAGCGGCTGTTGGCTCTTGATCCGATCGAGATGCGATACGACGCCGGTCAGCGGGCTGACATGCTTGCGATTGCGCGCAAGGGTGTCGCCCGGCGCGACCGATCTGTATCCCCCGCTCGTCACGACGCTCGCGCCGCCGGCATGCAGCCGGATAGGCGTGGGCGGTCGCGCCGGATCGCGCAGCTCGGGGCTGCCGCAGCAGGGGCATTGCGGCCGAGCTGGCACATAATGCCGTGCGACCGTCGAGCCCATCATGTCCAGGCTCACGATATGGTGGCGTAAATCGGTGCGGAAGCCGCTGGCGATGGCCTTGCCGATCTCCGCGGCGGCGAGCCCGACGCCGCTCATTCCGAGCGGATTGGCGCCGAGCGGCGAGACAGCGACGCAGCGCGCCTCCGTGCGGCCAAGGAAAGCCTTGACCTGTCGATTCCAGTTCATGCGATCGGCGAGGCATCTCCAGCATGCGCTCTTGCCCGGGCTGAAGATCGGGCCGACCAGCGGGAAAACGCCGGAGGGCTGAACCAGCAGCCAGTCTTGGTTCTCCTCGAGCCGCCGGCGGTTGAACTCGGCGAGCTGGCTTTCGAGATAATCGCCGACCAGGACGATGGTCAGATCGCCTCCCCGCTTCACGACCCTGACGCCGAAGACGTCCAGCGCCTCCTCCAGCGCGCGCGCGCCGCCGATCCCCATGGTTTCGATTTGAACGGAGACCTCTTGCAGGTTTTTCTCGGCGACGTCGGGCGGCAGGCCGAGGCTCGCCCAGTAGGCCGCCGCAACGCCATCGGACGCTCCCGCCGGGAAGACGAAGCGGCGATCGAGCAGACGCTTGAACGCTTCGTCTATTGCGTCGAGGGGAAACTCCGAGGATAGCGCATGACGTATGGCGTCGGCGTCCTCTCCCGCGCCGATCCGCTCCGCCAGCGCGCAATAGAGCGCGCCATGAAGAAAAAACTTCCTGTCCTCCGAATAAAGGCAGACGGCGTCAGGAGGCAGGACATAGACGGAGAAATTGGGCGAGAATCGAAGGGCGCCGCCGAATGAACGCTCACGTGAAACCTGCTTCCGGGAAAGCGGTTTAGATGCTTCAACGGTCATTTGGCTGTCGCGCGCTCCCCCGCCCCGTCGCGCCCATAAGCGACAAGATTTGCTCGATCAGAAATCCAGAAAAGCAGGTGCGCGCGGAACGTCGCGAAGCAGTTCCGCGCGGCGCGGCCCACTCGCCCCGCAGCATCGCCTCAGGCTTAACCCGCCGCCCAGCCATCAAATCCGAGGCGGCGCGTCACCAGCAACCACGGCAGCCGCGACAGCCACAGCCTCTGCAACCGCAGCCGCGGCACCCACAGCCCCTACAGCCGCGGCATCCCCACCACCATGCGACCTGTTCGGTCTTCACGGCCGGGACTTCTTCGCGATCAAAAAGGCGGAAAGAATTCAGCCCCACATCGAACACTTCCTGTTCGCGGAGGTCGATTGTACGCGTCCTGCTCGTCTCCGGAGTCGCTGAGGCGTCGGCGGGAGAGCTGTCCACGCAGGCGGCGCCCGCGAGCGACAAAGATACGCCCATCACGCCGAGCGCCTTTTTGCCACGACGCTTGTTCTGTGGGTTGTCCGATGAGCGCGCCATTAGACTCCTCCCAAAAGAAATTAAAACGGACCTCGGGAGACAATAGCGCTTATCTGGCGGTGGTCAATACTCGTTCCGCCTCAGCGATGAGAGAGGAGAGTCTCTTTGGCCGAGAGCTTGGGCATGTTCCGCGGAGTTTTTCCGCCAAGCGCGTCTTGCGGCGTGCGACGACAAAATATCCTTTCATGCTTAAAGCGCGCCCGGACCCGTTTCTCCCGTGCGGATTTTATATAGCTCGTCGAGCGAAGTCACATATATCTTGCCGTCGCCGCTTTGACCCGTGCGGGCCGCGAGCATGATCGCGCGAACGACGGAAGTCACGAGCTCGGGAGTGACGATGACTTCGATACAAAGCTTCGGAATGAAATAAGCGACATATTCGACGGCGCCGTAAATTTCCGAATGGCCTTTCTGATGGCCATGTCCCTTGGCCTCATAAACCGTCATTCCGGAGACGCCTATCGCAAATAGAGCATTATGGACGTCGTTTAATTTGAATGGCTTGATAATGGCCGTGACCACTTTCATGGCGTCGGTCTCCCCAATGACTGATCCTTAACTTAGAACAAGTTGCGGGCAAGGCGACAGCCATATCGCAAGGTCTCATTGCGCCTGCCCGAAAATCCCATTCGAAGTGGCCAATGGGTCCGGGAGCAAGTCAGGATTGACCGGCGCGTTGACGCGCTCGATTTGCTCCTTCGTCGGCAAGCCCGGTTCATTCGGCGGCAGATTTTTAAGGTTCTGGTCCTGCCATCCGCCGCCCAGCGCCATGAAAAGTCCGGCGGCGTCGGCGAGAAGATTGCCCCGCGCCTGGGCAAGGGACACGGTCGCGAGAAGATAGGTCTGCTGCGCGTTTAGAAGGGCAAGAACGCTGACGCTGCCGATTTGCAGTTGGCCCCGAACAATATCGAGGTTCTTGGCCGACACTTTCTCCGCATAGGCGGCCGCCTTGACCGCGTCGGAGTCAGCCTGAATGGCGCGCAAAACGTCGGCGACATTCTGGAATGCGACGATCACGGTCTGGCGGTATTGAGCGCCCACTTGTTCAAGGGCCGCCTCAGCCGCCTTTTGTTGATTGAGGAGAGAGAAGCCGGCGAAGACCGGTTGCACGGCGTTGGCGGCGAAGGTGTAAAATTGCGTCCCCGGCGAGACGAGTTCGGCGAGTTTCAAAGCGCTGAAACCGGCGTTGGCGCTGAGGGTAATGTTCGGGAGCCTCGCCGCGACGGCCACTCCGACCTTGGCGCTCGCTGAATGCAACTGGGCCTCGGCGGCCCGAATGTCGGGTCTCTGCCTGACAAAGGCCGTCGGGAGCGATACAGGCATGACGCCCGGCAGCTTCAACTCGCCAAGGTCGAATGTATCGGGAACCTGGTCGGGCGAATAGCGCCCTGCGAGCGCCGTGATCAAATCGCGCTGTTGGCCGATCAGCTTCTTGAGCGGCGGAATGAGTTGCAGGGCCTGCGCAAGCGCGGCTTCCTGAGTCAGGACGTCCGCTTCGGACGCCCAGCCGACGCTCTGCTGCTTACGCAAGAGATCGAGAAGCTCGCGCTCGATCTTGACGACGCGCTCCACTGCGGCGAGTTGGCCGCGCAACGCGGCTTCCTGAATCGCGGCGACGGCCACATTCGTGGTCAACGCCAGATAAGCCGCCTCGAACTGATAGCGCTGCAAATCCGTTTGCGCCTCGAGCGACTCGACCATGCGTCGGTTCATTCCCCAGACATCGAGCGTATAGGCGACGGTGAGCTGCTTGAGAAAGAGAGAGTAAACCCAGGTCGAAGGATTCTGCGTATTGACGGTCTGCAGATTAAAAATCTTGTTCGCCGGCGTCGGATAAATTTGATTAAAAATGACCTGGTTAAGCGATCCGAGCGGACGGAGATTCGAGGGAAGGTTGACGCTGTCATTGCTGTTCGCGATCAGCGTCGGCAGAAATCCGCCTTTCTGACTTTCCGCCGTGTAATACGCGACCTTTATCGCCGCCTCGGCGGATTGAAGCGAGGCGTTTTGCTCGATAGAGGCCTCTATCAGCCTATTGAGCTTCGCGTTCTTGAACGCCTCCCACCAGCGCTGCGGAACGTTCCGCCCGGCGGCAAGTCGTATGTCGCTTCCTTTGCCGTCGCCGGAATTAGCGAGTTTGTCTGGCGCGATGCGATCGACGTCGGGCGGCGGCGGAGATTGAAAATCAGGGCCGACCATGCAGCCGCCCAACATGAGAAAAAGCGCCCCTCCCCAAATCGCGGGTTTCGGGAAGGCGCTCTTAACCCCGCAGAGAAAAGCAACAATGGCGCGGAACGTCTGCATTCGGCTTAACAACCACCTCAGCCTTGTTCCCACACGATTGCCGGATGTGACGAGAGGACCCTTAAAAGATAGCGACAGCATTTACTACAGGATGATGACTCTTGGCAGGCCTTATCGAACAGCCTTTAGGCCAATGCTGTGAATTGCATATGGCGATTATTTCCAAAGTGTGTCCGCAAAGGTTCATATATCTAGTACTCTAGACAGACAATTAGCCCGAAGCGATAAGACCGCGCTAATCGACTGAAACCGAGGCTGTCCGGAGTGCCAGGCATGGTTAAGTTCTTCCCTTTCGCGCCAGAGCGTAAGCGGCGGATTGGGTGGCTTGTCGTCCTCAGCGTAGCGGCGGTGCTGGGTCTGCTTGTTTTAGGCCGGATCTACGCGAACCGGCCAGAAAAGCCCGCGACGAATCCCGTCAGCGTATCGGACGGAGCCGAGATCGATCTGAGCGATTCGCAAGTCGCGTCGTTAAAGATCGAGAAGGTCGGCGAGCGCGCTTTCACCCAGGAGAAACGCGCGGTCGGCGGCATCGATTTCAATCAAAATAGTCTCGTGGCGGTTTTCGCGCCTTACCAGGGCCGCATCATAAGGGCATTTTTCAATGTCGGAGACGCCGTGGAAAAAGACCAGGTGCTCTTCACTCTCGATAGCCCCGATTTGCTCAGCGCCGAAGCGAATCTGATCACGGCCGCCAGCGCATTGACCCTGCAAAGCCGCACCGTGAGTCGCGTCAAGTCCTTGCTCAAGATCGGCGGCATTTCGCAGCAACTGGCGGATCAGGCGACCTCCCAACAGGAGACCGCCGAAGGCGCATTAAAAGCCGCGCGCGACGCGGTTCGGATTTTTGGCAAGACGCCCGAAGAAATCGACAAGATCGTCGCGGAGCGAATCGCCGACCCTCAGTTGATCGTGAGAAGTCCTCTTACCGGCTACGTCACCGCGCGCGCCGCCGCTCCTGGACAGTTCGTCCAGCCCGGCGTCCCCCCTGCCCCTTTTGTCGTCGCCGACACCTCGACGTTGTGGATGGTCGCCAATGTCGTTGAAAGCGATGCCGACGCGCTGCGCCTGGGGCAGGAAATCAGAGCCGCCGTCTCCGCTTATCCGAACCACGAATTTCAAGGAAAAATTACCGTCCTTGGACCTTCCATCGACCCAATCACCCGTCGCCTGTTTGTCAGAAGCGAAATCGCCGATCCTCAGCATTTGCTGCGCGCAGGCATGTTCGCCAATTTCATCATACGGACTGGAGAGGCGATCCATGCGCTCGCCGTTCCGCAAAGCGCAGTTGTTCGCGAAGGAGACGGGACAATGATTTGCTGGGTCACAAAAGACAGTCGCCGGTTTTCGCGCCGGGTCGTGACGGTGGGTCTCCGGCAGGACAATTTCGCCCAGATCGTTTCAGGTCTTCAGCGGGATGAACTCGTCGTGGGAGATGGCGCGGTTTTTGTCAGCAACGAGGCCGCTATTGAGACGCCGTGACAACCGCAACCGCGCGATAAACGCGAACTCTTAACTGGAGATCGGAATTGCTGAAATCCATTTTGGAGTTTGGGCTGACGCGCCGGGCGATCATTGTCGTGGGCGTTGTGATCTTCTTCCTCGTCGGAGCTGTCGCCTTCTCAAAACTCAATATCGAGGCCTATCCCAACCCTGCTCCCGTCATATTGGAGATAACCGCGCAAGCTCCGGGCTTTTCCGCCGAGGAGATGGAAAAATATTACACAATTCCAATTGAGATCATGCTTTACCCGACTCCCCGGGTAAAAAATATTCGATCCACTTCCTTTTACGGCCTTAGCTTTATCCGCGTCACTTTCGAATATGGAACCGACTATAATTTTGCATACACGCGAGCGGGGCTCTCTCTCCAGCAGGGTCCGACGCTGCCGGGCAACGTCACGCCCGTCATCCAGCAGTCGAGTCTGGTCGGCGAAATCTTTCGTTATCAGGTCGTGGGACCGCCGAATTTCGGCCTGACAAACCTTCGCACGGTTCAGGATTGGATGGTCGCGCGCAGATTGATGACCGTCCCGGGAATCGTTCAGATCAACTCCTGGGGCGGGACAACCAAGCAATTTTCCGTCGAGGTCGATCTGCAAAAGCTGGAGGCGTTCAATGTCACAATTCCACAGGTTATCGCCGCCGTCGGGAACGCAAATGTTAACGTCGGCGGCCGCGAAATAACGATCGGACAACAGTCGGTCAATATTCGCGGCGTGGGGCTAATCGACGATGGCGGAGCTGACAATCTTCTCAAGGGCTATCGAACCGAGGACATAGAGAACATTGTGCTGGGGCAGTCGAAAGGCGTGCCCGTTCAGATAAGGAACGTCGCCAAAGTCTCGGTTGGCTTCGTGCCGCGCCTCGGCATCCTCGGCCGCGACGCCGAGCCGGACGTTGTCTCGGCGATCGTCGTCATGGGCCGTGACCAGCACACCAACCAGATGTTGCCCAAGGTTCATGCCGAAATCGACCGGATGAATTCCGACGGCACGCTGCCGCAAGGGGTGAAGCTCGTTCCAATTTATAATCGCGGCGCCCTGGTCTCGGTGACCACTCACACCGTTCTCCACAATCTCGTTTTTGGCTGTCTGCTGGTTTTCTTTATTCAATGGATATTCCTGGGTGATTTACGCAGCGCCATCATTGTCGGCGCGAACATTCCCTTCGCGCTTTTTTTTGCGATCATCATCCTTGTCGCAGAAGGAGAAGACGCCAATCTCCTCTCGGTAGGCGCCGTCGACTTCGGGATCATCGTCGACTCCGCGGTTATCCTGGTCGAGAACATCTTCCGAAATTTTCAAGCTCCGCGCGCCAAACGCACCGAACTGCTTCAGCTTCTCGCCGAAGGCTTCTGGGGGCCGACTTCGACATCTCCGACAGAACCGCGCGGCGGATCACAGCTCTGGACCGACCGGTTAAGACTGATATTCGTGAGCGCGCTGCAAGTTGACCGGGCCGTTTTTTTCACGGCGGCGATCACGGTGACGGCCTTTCTGCCGCTTTTCACCATGACGGGAATCGAAGGCCAGATTTTTGGCCCCATGTCGCGCACTTATGCCTATGCGCTGAGCGGCGCGCTGCTCGCGACCTTCACAGTCACGCCCGTACTCGCCTCAATCGTGCTCCCAAAGCAAGTCGGCGAGATCGAGACGTTTTTCGTGCGCAAATTGCGCGCCGCCTACACCCCGACATTGAGGTGGGCGTTGGGTCATCGCAGACTGGCGTTCGCGATGGGAGCGGTCTTCCTGCTGACCGGAGGCGTCCTCGGCAGCCGGTTGGGCAGCGAATTCCTGCCGACGCTGGAAGAGGGGAACTACTGGATCCGCGCGTCGCTGCCTCGCACGATGTCTCTCGAAGCCGGCATCGGCACCACGGCGAAGATTCGCGAAATTTTCATGCGCTATCCGGAAGTGAGAACCGTCGTCACGCAACATGGACGCCCCGATAACGGCAGCGATGCGCAGTCTTTCGCGGACGTTCAAATATTCGCGCCGCTCAAGCCTTTCGACGAATGGCCCGATGGCATGACCAAAGAGCGCCTCACCGAAGAATTGCGGCGCGCGCTTAACGACGAAATTCCGGGAGTGGTCTTCAATTTCTCACAATATATCGAAGACAATATCGACGAAGCGATGTCTGGCGTTAAAGGCGGCAATGCGGTGAAAATTGTCGGCCGCAATCTGCAGACGCTCGAGAATATCGCCGAAAAGGTGAAGTCGCTGCTGAAGACGGTCCACGGCGTCACCGATCTCGAAACGCTTCACTCGCTGGGTCAACCCAATCTCAACATTCGCATCGACCGCTCCAAAGCGGCGCGATACGGCATTAATTCCGGAGACATCAACGCCGTCGTCCAGGCGGCGATCGCTGGCGTAAATGCGACGACCGTTTTCGAAGGAGAGCGCCAGTTCGGGGTCGCAGTGCGTCTTGCGCCGCAATTTCGCGACTCCATCGACACGATCCGAGAAATAAAAGTTGGCTTTACAGAGGTCGGCGCCGCCGTACCGACCTATATCCCTCTCAAGGAGCTCGCCACGATCTCGCTGGAGACCGGCGCCTCGTTCATTTACCGGGAAAGCAGTCGACGCAATATTCCCGTGAAGTTCAACATTCGCGGGAGAGATCTCGGCTCTACGATCGCTGAAGCGCAGAAAAAAATTGAGGAGAAGGTAGAGCTCCCGAACGGCTATCAAATTATTTGGGCGGGAGAGTTTGGCAATCTACAAGAAGCGAAAAGCCGACTGGCGGTTGTGGTGCCCTTATCCTTCGTGCTGATTTTTGCGCTTCTTTATAGCTTGTTCAATTCATTCCGAGACAGCTTCGTCGCTCTCGCAGGCATTCCCTTCGCGATTAGCGGCGGAATTATCGCCCTTTACGTATCGGGGCTGAACTTTAGCGTTTCCGCTGCGATCGGCTTTATATCCTTGTTCGGCGTGGCTGTGATGGACGGCATCGTCAACATCACATACATCCGCGAACTCCTGCTGCACGGCATGGAGTTTAAGGAAGCTGTGTTTTATGGCGCGGAACAACGCATGCGACCGATGCTTATGACGGCGCTGTCCGCTGGCGTCGGCCTTTTCCCGGCCGCCATGTCGCACGACATCGGTTCTCAGGTTCAACGACCCTTGGCCACGGTCGTCGTCGGCGGCATGTTATTGGGACCGATCATGCTTCTCTTAGTCGCGCCGGCCCTGCGTCAAGTCTTCCTCGTCCCGTTTAAGAGGGCTCCTTCGCAGCGTCCTCCCCCAGCGGACGGGAAAATCGACAGTCTGTCCGAAGGCGGGTGAGGTCGGGAAGCGCGCGCATGTAAATCATCGCGGTCCGCAAAGACCCGGCGTCTTGATCGCGCCGGGTCGCCAACTCAGGCGAAGCATGCCGGAATGCTCATGGGGACTTTGCGCGCGGTCTTAATGTCGGCGTCAGGGGAACGCCTGGATCCATTTTAGACGCGGGAGCCGAAGCTCAGCTTGTGTTTGATAAGCGTCATTCAAGATGAGGCTCTCGAGATTCTGCGCTGAGTCGTCCCAGCTGTATGCAGGCCATCTTTCATTTTCTGCCGGCAGCTGATGGAGTTTCTCGATTTTGTCCGCCAAGTCGACCGAGTCCAGTAAGTTGAAATAGCGGACGTGGTCGCCGCCGATTTCGTGGAACACAGGCAAATCCGAGGCAATAATAGGAAGCCCGCAATATCCGGCTTCAACCAAGGGCAGGCCAAACCCCTCAATCATCGATGGGTAGACTAAAGCGCGGGCATGCGCATAGCAGTGACGCAGGTCGGCGTCGCTCGCCTTGTCGAGCCACAGGAGCCGTCGTCCATATTCCCAGTGGCGCTTGATCCGATGCTCGAGAGCTTCGCTCTGCCATCCAGCGCGGCCGACGATGACGTAGCCGACGTCGACACCCCTCAACCACAGACGTTCAAAGGCGTCAAGCGCGATAGGATAGCCTTTCCGCGGTTCAATGGTTCCCACGCTCAGGAAATAAGGCCTTTCATTTGCATTCACGGCTTTGGCCGCAGCGGAGATTGGAGCGTCGTCTTCATCGTCGAAATCCGCGCCCAGTCGCCACCAGCCAATATGAAGATAGGGATTCGTGGGGAGATTGCTGCGGGTGACGTAAGCAATAAAATCCATCGCGCCGCTTTTCGAAACGCATATGACGCGATCGCTCTTCAACGCGAATCTTTCGAACCACTCCCTGAATTCCTCCGTCATTTGCGGAGCGACCCCGAGCGGATGAATCAAGGGAATGAGGTCATGTATGACCGTTATGAGTTGGCCTCCCGCGTCGGAAAGAGCCCGCACGAAAGGCGCATACTCGGCAAGCATGCCCCAGCTTGCGTCGAGGAGCACAAATTTGTCGCCTTCGCTGAATGTGATCGAATGTGGAAGCGAAGGATGATCATAGTAGGAAAGAAGCTCCCCGTTTTCGATTATAACGGGAAGCGCAAATCGATCTCGGACCGATCTCTTCGCAATTTCGCGAACGACGCGTTGAACGCCGGTCTTCCCGCCAAACCGATGCGTTGGCGTAACATCGATGAACACGCGGCGAGACGAGGCGAAGGTAAACTCCTCGTCCGACGCGAGTTCTTCGGGCAAAGGGGGGCGGGGCTCGAGGATCGGACGACGCCGCGATCTCGATCCGTCATGGAGATGGGCAAGCCCCATCCGCCGGGTCACTGTCCAATAGAGCTCCCTCAGTTTAAAATAGACAAACGCCGTCACGGGATCCAGCGCGTCCGCTGTCCGTTTCCGATTTATCTCGAGATTCTCTTGCTGAATCTGTGACGCCAAATAGAGAGCGACTCTGGTTTCGTAATCAATTTGCGTTTCCATTGCGCCTTTCTCCAGAGTGCGCGCCAAAGGCTGGACCGAGTCTTTCGAGTCGTCGTCCAGGGATTGGTTTCGGGGATGTCGATGTCGGCGGCTGATCTGGAAGTTTCGCTGCAACCCGTGCAGCCTTTTTTGATCAGCCGTTGTCGGAACGCGCCGAGAGCGGGGTCAATCCGGCGCTAAAAGCGGCTGCTTGTATCGAAGGTCCGTCACCCTGCAGGGGTCGTTGGGAAGAAAGGGATTGCAAGAGAGTCTCTCCTGCACGCTCGAGCGATTCGTGCGCGGCGAGTCGACGGCGAGCACAAAACACGACGCCAGAGCCAGCACGACGATAAGACGACGAGCGACTCCGCGTTTTGCCGGATAGGCGGAGCGCGCCCCACGCGAGGCGACATTTGGGACGATCGACAAATCAGTTCGGGGCATGGCTTCGCCTCGCATCCGTGGGAATATATCCCACTGAATCGGTATACGTGGGAAATTTGCTCACGTCAAGCCGTCGTGGGATTGTATCCCACTCGGGATCGGGTTACGGACAGGCATGACCGAAAGAAAAGACGACGGGCTTCCCGACGCCGCGCGTCTTCAGCAGCCGATTGCGCGACTGCTTAGACCGTTGGTTCGCCTTTTCATTCGTTGTGGAACGACTTTTCCGGCGCTTTGCGATTTGTTGCGCGAGCTTTACGTCAATGTGGCCGTCCACGACTTTCCGCTGCCAAAAAAGGAGCAAACGGATAGCCGGATCAGTCTTTTGACCGGCATTCACCGCAAGGAAGTCCGACGGCTGCGCAACGCCGGCGCCCCGGTCCGACAAACGCCTGCCGCCGTGTCGCGTACGACGCAAATCGTCGCGCTTTGGATGGCGGACCCCCGCTTCGCCACTGAGGCCGGCGCGCCAGCGCCCCTGCGCCGCTCGGGATTGGAAGGGAACGGACCGACCTTTGAAGATCTCGTCGGCGAAGTCACGCGCGACGTGCGGCCGCGCGCCGTTCTCGACGACTGGCTCGACCGCAAGATCGTCACTTTCGACGAACAGGAAAGAGTGGTTCTTACCGAGGCCGCGATCGCGCCTAACAGGGGCGACGAGCGCCAGCTCTATTATTTCGGCCGCAATCTCCACGATCACATCGCCGCCGCGGTCGCAAATATCTCGTCCAGTTCGTCTCCGTTCATGGAGCGCGCCGTCCATTACGAAGGCCTGACCGAAGATGCGGCGCGCCGCCTCGAGGCGCTTTCTCGCGAATTGGCGATGGCCGCGCTGGTGGCGGCGAACCGTGAAGCGCAAGCGCTGCATCGAAAGGATGAGGGCGGCGAATGGCGCTGGAATTTTGGAATCTACGTTTATCGAGAAAAGGAGCCGGGCGGCGCGCATGACGCGACCGACGAGGAGGAGCCTCGGTCGTGAGCGCCTCTCGCCGACCCTCCCGGCGCCAATTTGGCGCGGCGCTTATTGCCTTATTATCCTCTCTCGCGGCGCGCGCGGGAGCGGCCGGCGACAAGCCGAAAGACAATGGAATCGGCGGAACCGGCTACATATCGACCCTGCCCGATCCCGATAACGGCATCGGCGGCACCGGAATCGCCGGCACCATTCGCGGGTTCGGAAGCATCATCGTGAATGGCGTTCGGGTCGCCTATCCCGCTGACGCCGAACTGACGATCGACGGCCGACCCGCCGATCTCTCGCAAATGCGAATCGGGCATGTCGTTTCGCTTGTCGCCGAACGCGACGGGACGCGACTCACGACCAAGCGAATTCAAATCTTGCGGGAAGCCGTCGGCGCGATCGAAGCCGTGTCCGATCGTCGGCTGCAGGTTCTCGGGCAGAAGATCGAATTGGGGCGCAATTTGAAGACTGGCCGGCTAACGGTTGGCCAGCACGTCGCCGTGAGCGGTTTGCGTTTGCCGGATCAGACAATTGTCGCAAGCCTCATCGAGACCGCCGAGCCCGGCGCCGCGCAACTCGTGGGAACCGTGACTCACGGAGCGGACGGGCAATTAATGATTGGCTCGCAGCCGGTTTTCGGGGTCGCAAAAGCGATGACGGGCCAAAGGGTGGTCGTGCGCGGCGTTTCAGGCGCCGGAGCGTTGGATGTGACGTCCGTTTCCGCCGACCCGTTGTTGCCGCCCGGTCCTCAACGTTTTCTTGTCGAAACCTATCTTCAGCGCGAAGGATCGAGGGTTAGGACAGCAAGCGGCCTGACCCTGGGTGCCGCGCGCGACATGACGTTCCAGGGCGTCGCCCGAGCCGTCATCGGCGTTGACGCCGATACGGAAGGCGCATGGACCATTCAGTCGTTCCGAGCGACGGAGAACCTTGGAACGCGCGGATCTTTTAAGGAGAATCAGGGCGGCGCGGAAACGCCTCACTGGTTGGATAGGCCAGCGCCCGACAGCCAGGGCGGCGGTCCTGGAGGCGTTCCGGGCATGGGAGGCTCAGGCGGTCCCGGGGGCTTCCAAGGCCAAGGTTTGCCCGGAGGCTTTGGCGATCCCTTTGGCTCGGGCGGGTTTGGCGGCCCCGGCGGCTTTGGGCCGCCCGGCGGAATCAGGGGGCCTGGCGGTTTCGGAGGCCCGCGAGGTCCCGGTCCTGGAGGCGGCGGACCGCCGCGCTAAGAAACGCCGGCATAAGGTCGCCGCATGACGCGTGACGACGATGGATTCGACGGCGCTGGGCCGGATGCCGCTCCCCCCGCTGACGCGCGTTCCGTTGGAACGACCGCGCGCGCGGGCGAATTATTTCGTCGCAAAATATCTTCGTGGCGCGCCGCATGATCCCCGTCGCCAGGATTTTGCGTCGCCGGGCGCGCATGCATTAATATAGCCGAGGGTTTCTCAATCCGCCGGAAAGCAACTCGGCTCATGTCTATTCGCGCTTCGCGGAAAGTTTCATTTTTTTCTGAGTCCGTCATCCGCGAAATGACTCGCGTATTTGAGGCGAGAGGCGATTCGCCCGGAGCCAATCTCGCCCAGGGATTTCCGGATTTTCCGGCGCCGGAGCTCATGAAAGAAGCGGCCTGCCAGGCCATTCGCGATAACCACAATCAATACGCCATAACCTGGGGCGCGAAAAACCTGCGCAAGGCGATCGCCGACAAGACCGAGCGTCACTATGGCGTGAGGCCCGATCCCGAGCGGGAGATCACTATCGCCTGCGGCACGACGGAAGCCATGATGGCGGCGATGATGGCTCTGGTCGATCCGGGGGACGAAGTCATCGTCTTCGAGCCTTACTACGAGAACTATGGGCCGGATGCGATACTTTCGGGCGCGACGCCGAGATTCGTCAGGCTTCGCGAACCCGACTGGCGTTTCGATTCCGATGAGCTGACGGCTGCTTTCAACAACAAGACCCGCGCCATTATCATCTGCAACCCCGGCAATCCGACAGGCAAGGTCTTTCATCGCGACGAACTGGAATTCATCGCCGCGCTTTGCCAGAAATGGGACGTTGTCGCGATCACGGACGAGATTTACGAGCATATCGTTTATGATGGCGCGCATATCCGCATGGCTGATATTCCGGGGATGGCGGAACGTACGGTCACGATCGCCGGCGTCTCAAAGACCTATAGCGCCACAGGTTGGCGTATCGGCTGGCTCATCGCGCCGCCCGAGGCCACGATCGCCATACGCAAGGTTCATGATTTCCTGACGGTGGGCGCGCCGGCTCCCTTGCAGGAAGGCGCAGTTTGCGCGCTGCAATTTCCCAATGGCTATTATCAGGAGCTCGCCCGGCTTTATGCGACGAAGCGAGATCTGCTGCTTCCGGTCCTGGAGGAAATCGGTTTTATCGTCTATCGACCACAGGGCGCTTATTATCTGATGACGGACGCCTCGGCGCTGATGCGACGCACGGGGCATGACGATGATGTCGCTTTCGCGCTTTGGATGATTGAAGAGCTCGGCGTCGCCACCGTGCCCGGCGGCAGCTTCTACAGCCGCAAGGAAGATGGGCGCAGCAAGATTCGTTTCTGCTTTTGCAAGACGCCGGAAACGCTGAAACTTGCCGGCGACTTGTTGCGCCAGGGCCTGGACGGCCGGCAGGTCCGCCGCACGGGAAGTTAGCGCTTAATCGCGCAAGTGATCGGCGAAAGTCGCGCCGGAATATTCTTCGCGGAATAAACCTTCCTCGACGAGACGCGGCGCGAGTTCCTCCAAAACGAGCCGCATCGAGCTGACCGCTCCTCCCGGAAGGGCGATGAAGCCATCCATTGCGCCGGAGACGGCCCAATCCTTGATCTGTTCGATTGCGTCATCGACCTTTCCGATTACCTGCCAATGCGCAGATCCTATGACCTCGGGACGCATCAACAATTCCGCCACTGTTGGCTCTTCACGCGAGATCACGCGCCGAAGCAAGTCTGAATGGGTTCGACTCCGCACGTTAGGCGGCGGCGGCGGGAGATCGGCGAGTCTAATGCGTCGGTCGGTCGGCCACTGGGAAAGGTCCAGACCTGTCATCTCCCGGATGGAGGCGATTTTTCTCGCCTTGTCCAACCGCGCATGTGTCTCGGCGAAAAGATCGAGCGCCTGCGCGCGGCTGGACGCGAGATAGAGGCTGAGGCCCGGCAGAATGCGAATGTCGTCCGCCTTGCGTCCATGCGCTTCGGCGCGCGCGCGAAGGTCTTTGCGTTGTTCGATTCCGGCTTCCTTATCGGGCGCCGAGAGGAAAACCGCATCCGCGACCGAAGCCGCAAAATCGCGCCCGGCGGGAGAAGCGCCCGCCTGAATGAGCGGAATCGGGATTTCGCCGCAGGCTGGAAGATTAAGCGGCCCCTTGACGCTGAAATGCGTTCCTTGATGGTTAATCGGCTTGACGAGCGAAGGATCGGCGTAATGCGCGCCTTCGCGTTGGACCTTCAGCGCCGCGTGAGGATAGCTCTCCCAGAGTAGACCGACGACTTTGGCGAACTCCGCGGCCCGCTCGTAGCGCTCCTGCGCCGAGGGCATCGCGGAAAGGCCGAAATTCTCATTTCCATCGAGCGCCGTGACGATGTTCCATCCCGCCCGCCCGTTACTGATCCAATTGAGCGATTGGATCTGGCGCGCCACGACATAGGGCGGATAGAAGGTCGTGGAAACGGTCGACAGCAAGCCGATCCGCGACGTTTCACGCGCGATGGAAGCCAACAGGATCGTGGGATCGAGACTGGCGAACCCCGGCCCGTCCTCGACCGCCGCCGCATTGAGAAACAGGGCGTCGGGACGAAACACAAAATCGAGCTTCGCCGCTTCGGCGCGCTTGGCGAGATCTATGTAGAACTCGCTCGAATATAGATGCTCGACATCGCTGTCGGCCCGGCGCCAGGCGTCGCCGCTCAACCATGTAGGAGCAAGCGACATCCCAATATGAAGCTTCTTTCCAATACTCATTCAATAACCCAGCATATTGTCGACGTACAGGAGGGCGAGGCGTGCTCGTCGGCTCGGATCGAAATGCGAAATTGTTTTTCCCGTTCGATAAGCAGTCGGCCAAGCCGAATTTGTCGTGCAAGCGACTTGGCGAGCGCTGGTTGGATTTACCTGCGCTTCGTCGGCGGCGCAAAAGCGATCACTGCGAATTCTTCCAAAGTCCACGCGCGCGCACCGAACAAGAGAACCCCTCTTTGTAATGAGAATAAATCCAATGTAATATAAGTACTTATTGAAATATTTCCAATTTATGTCAGCTTTTTATTGACGCTTTCAGAATGAAAACGTATCATTTGACCATGTTTTACAACAGTAACATAAAACACATAGTATAAAGGTTCCTAGATGCTTGAGAAGCTCTCTAAACTCAGCGGCGGCGCGCTGGCGTGGAGCGAAGAAGTAACTTTGTGCGCATCGGGCTTCGGCGCTTCGCCGTCCCCGATTCTCAATAGGCCGCTCCCCGCACAGAGCGCCTCTGGCGCCGTCGGCGCGGCGGCGACAGGCAACTTCTAACAACAGGAGCGGACGATGAATCTTTCGCTCGGCGCGCGCGCCGCAATCGGTCTCGACATCCTTGTCGGCGCAGCAAGCCGCGTCATCGGAGAAAGGCGCATGGCTGTTGTTTGGCGAGGCGAATGCGTCGACTCACGCGGGACTATTGGCGCTGCGGCATTTTCTTCGTCGACGAGCGAGCGATTAAGCGATGCGTAGCGACGTCGTTCGGCTCTATAAAGTCGTTCACACTTGGACCGGCATTACCGCCGGCATGCTCCTTTTCATCGCCTTTTACGCGGGCGCGATCACGGTCTTCGCCGAACCGCTCGCGCGCTGGATTGCTACGCCGGGCCTGACGCGCCTCACGCCGCTCGAACAATCCGACGAATTGCTCGACCGCGTCCTGGCGGCGCGGCCCGACGCGGGCAAGGACCTCACCCTCTATCTCGGGGAGACCGAGGATGTGCCGGCGCGCCTGATCTGGAAGAAGTCGCGCAACGACAAGGCGCCCTGGTCGGCGGAGCTATCCTCCGAAGGCGAATTGCGCATGGAGCAATTGCATCCCGCAGGCGTCGCGGAATTCGTCGACAGGATTCACAAGACCGGCGGCCTACCCGGCGACGTGGAGATCGGCCAGACGATCATGGGCGTCGTGGCCGCGGTCTATGTCGTCGCGATCATTTCGGGGTTGATCATCGTCCTCCCCTCGCTCGCGAAGGATCTTTTCGCGCTGCGCATCGGCGCCAATCTCAAGCGCATGTGGCTCGACGCGCATAATGTCGTCGGCGTCTTGAGCCTGCCCTTCCATATCGTGATCGCCCTGACCGCCGTGGTGTTCGGCTTGCACGATATTTTCTACGGGGCGCTCGACCGCGTCGTTTACGACGGTCAGTTGAAGTCGGTCATGAGCGCGGGCAATCCGTTCCAGCAGGTCGGCAAGGATCCTCATCCGGCGTCGATGCTGCCGGTCGGGGCGTTGGTCGAGCGGGTGCGGACTGTCTCTCCCGCTTTTACGCCGATCGAAATTCGCTATCGCAACGCCGGTCTGCGCGACGCCACGGCGATGGTTTGGGGCCATGAGCCAAGCTATATGACGCGAGGCAACGGCTTTGCCGTCTTAAACGCCGCGACGGGCGATATTCTAAATACGGACTATCTTCCGGGCGGGCGGAGCGCCTGGACGGCCACGGTTTCGACCTTCTTCGCCCTGCATTTCGCGACCTTCGGCGGCGACTCCATGCGCGCCTGCTATTTCCTGCTGGGTCTTGCCGGGGCTTTTCTATTTTATTCCGGCAATCTGCTCTGGATCGAATCGCGCCGGCGCACGGAGCGGCGCGCCGGCGGGCCAGTCAACCAGAAGCGTTCAACGCGGCTGATGGGCGCGGCGACGGTTGGCGTTTGCCTTGGCGCGATCTGCGCCCTCTCGGTCGCCATCGTCGCTGGCAAATGGCTCAATGGGCATGTGACCGAAGCCGAGGCCTGGCATGAGGGCGTCTTTTACGCCGTCTTTCTCGCCTGCGTCGCCTGGTCCTTCGCGCGCGGCGCAGCCTTGGCCGGCGTTGATCTCTTACGGCTCGCCGCCGTCTCGACCGCCGCGATCCCGCTCACGACGCTTGCGGCTTGGGCGACGACCTGGGCTCTGCCTTCTCTCGGCATGCGGCCCTCGGCGAGCCTTGCCGCGCTTGGCGTCGATCTCGTGGCGCTTTGCGGCGCGCTCGGCTTCGCCCTTATGGCGCGCGCGGCGGCCCGACGGAGCGAAGAGGGGCCCGCCGACAGCGTCTGGGCCGCCCCGCGCCGCCAGCTGACGTACGCCGCAGCCCACGCCGCTCCGCTCGACGGCCAACCCGCAAAGCAACTCATCAACGCATCCCTCTCCGACGAAGTGGGAGGCAATAGATGACGACGGCTTCCCTGCAATTCCTGCAAGAGCGCTTCGGCAACGATCTGGGAAGCGATCGATGGTGGCGGCGCGTCGCGATAGAAGGGACGCCAATCGTTTCGGCGGTTGGACGCGGTCGCGCGCAAGTCGTGTTCCTATGGCGCGACCCCGAAGGAGACGAAACCGCTTCCGCCACGCGTCAAGTTTATATCGACATCAACTCCATCGCCGACCACCACAGCGCGCCCACATCGCTGCAAAGAATAGAAGGAACAAACGTCTGGCGATGGTCAATGGAGGTCGAGTCCAATTGGAGAGGCGGCTATTGCTTCATTCCCGTCGACGCCACGCGCCTGCCGCCGGCATTTGACGCAGCGGCGCCGAACGCCGGCGCTACGCTGCGAAGCTGGCGCCTGGCGCTGCTCGATCATGCGCAAACCGATCCGCTCAATCCGGGCGCGCCGCATATCGATGGCCGGGGGCTTTTGCGTTCGGCGGCGCATCTTCCGGAAGCGCCCGCGCAGCCGGCATGGCGCGACGCCGACAGAAGGAAAGGCGCAAGGGGCGATTCGAACCGCCTCCAGCGCATCGAATGGGAAAGCGAGCGACTGCGCAATCGCCGCAACATATGGATCTACGCCACAGGTCCGACGCTCGGCGCAACGAAGCAGCGGCCCCTAATCTTGCTGCTAGACGGTCAATACTGGGCCGGCGGCATGCCAATCTTTTCCGCTCTCGACCACGAGACGCAAGCGGGCGCGCTGCCGCCTAGCGTCTATGCGCTGATCGACAGTCTGGACGTCGAGACGCGCGCGCGCGAATTGCCTTGCCATGCGACGTTTTGGGAAGCGGTTCAGGAAGAATTGCTCCCGCAGATCGCCGCGGCGGCGCCATTCGCCGGCGATCCGCGCAGGACGGTCGTCGCAGGCCAGAGCTTTGGCGGATTGGCGGCGCTTTACGCGGGCCTGCGCTGGCCCGAGCGCTTCGGCTGCGCGCTCAGCCAGTCGGGCTCCTTTTGGTGGTCGGACGCCTATGCTCAAAAAAGCGCGGCTCCGCCAGCATCCGCCGCTCTCGACGACAAATCCGAAGTCATCGCCGCATTGATCGGCAAGACCAAGAGCGCGTCCGCTCCCCTGCGAATTTTCATGGAGGCCGGCAGCTTCGAGAAAATCATCCGCTCGGCGAATGACCGCGTGCATCAGGCGCTGATCGCGACGGGGCGCGACGCGCGCTATCGCATTTATACGGGCGGCCATGATCCGCTTTGCTGGCGCGGCGGGTTGCTCGACGGTCTTTCATTTCTACTTGCCGAGCGCCGCTCGACGGACGGCCGCGGCGGGACGCGGGATGCGAGCGCCTTGTCGTTCGAAGCTTCACACATTGAGGAGTGAAAGAACGACAATGAGCGATGCGGCGCAAAAAATCCTTTTAATCTGCTTTCCCGGCCGGCGCGCAACAAGCGAATCGCGCCGCCCGGCGTGACAATTCGATCAAGTCAATGACCAGAAGGCCACAGGGGATTTGCGATGACCGACATTGCCGCTGAAACAATCTCTCCTCATGAAGCGGGCTGCGCGCCGACCGCTTCATTCCTGTTCACATCGCCGCATCGCAGCATCAGAGCCTTCGGCGTGAACGAAAAGATTCGCCTCTCCGCCTCCGGCGCCGCGCATGCCGACAGCTTTCTGCAAACCGCCGTGCGCGACGCCATCGAGAGGGCCAGCCTGCTCGGACAGGAGAATCCCATTGTCGTCGGCGCAATCCCATTCGACGTCCGTCAGCCTTCCAACCTCTTCGTGCCCAAGAGGTACGACGTGATTTCAAGGGACTCCCTGGTTCCCGAGGAACGCGACTGCTTTTGTGCGCCGAAAGTCGTAGCGATCCGCAGCATACCGGAAAAGGAAGGCTTCAAAGACGCCGTCATGCGCGCGATCGAATGTTTTCGCGCCGGAAAAATGTCGAAGGCCGTACTCTCGCGCATTCTCGAAATCGAACTCGCCGAGCGGGTCGACGCGACGGCCATTTTAAACGCGCTGCTAAAGCAGAATCCAAATGGCTATCATTTCCAGGCGCCGCTGCATGACGGCGCCATATTGCTCGGCGCAAGCCCGGAATTGCTGATTCGCAAGGACGGCGACTCGATCCGCTCCAATCCTCTCGCCGGCTCCGCCAAACGAGTCGCCGATCCCCAACAGGACGACTTCACAAGCCGCAAGCTGCTCGAATCGAGCAAGGACAATTTCGAACATAAGCTCGTGGTCGAAGAAATTCACGAAGCCCTCAGACCCGTCTGCAAGAGGCTGACGACGCCGAACGCCCCGGCGCTGATGAACACCGCCACCATGTGGCATCTCTCCACAATGATCACGGGCGAGCTTGCGAACGACGATACTTCCGCCCTTCAGCTTGCGTGCCGCCTGCATCCTACCCCGGCGGTCTGTGGCTATCCGACGCCGGAATCGCGTTCGCTCATCGACAATCTCGAACCTTTCGATCGCGGCCTTTTCAGCGGCATTGTCGGATGGTGCGACGCCAAGGGCGACGGCGAATGGGCGATCGCGATCAGATGCGGAACCGTGAATGACAGAACGATCCGTCTCTTCGCCGGCGCCGGCATCGTCGAAGCCTCCGATCCAGACGCCGAATGGGCGGAAACCGGCGCGAAGCTCGGCACCATGCTGCGCGCCTTCGGGATCGACGCCGGAGCTTGCGCCTCATGCCTATAGAATTCACGCCCTGGCCGGAGGACTTCGCTCGCGCTTACCGCGAGAAAGGCTACTGGCGGGGAGAGTCTTTGACGCAAATATTGCGGGGACGATGCGCCATCGATCCGGATGCGGTCGCGCTTATTTGCGGCGATCGGCAAATCTCCTATGCGGAATTCGACGCCCGCTCGTCGCAGCTGGCTGAAAATCTCGCACGGCGCGGGATAAAAGCAGGCGATGCGGCGCTCGTTCAATTGCCCAATGTCGCGGAATTCTACATCGCTTTCTTTGCGCTGCTAAAAATGGGAGTGGCGCCGATCAATGCGTTGTTCAGCCACAACCGGTTGGAAATGACGGCCTACGCCGAGCAGATCGAGCCGACGCTTCTGATCGGATCGGCCGAACACGCATTGTTTTTAGATGGCGCCTATGCCGAAGCGCTTACGAAATCTTTCCCCATGCTACGGCTCGTCGCGATTCACGGGACGACCGCCTATGCGGAAAATCTGGCTCTCCTCACCGAGCCAGGCGATGAGGCCTTCGGATTCAACCAAGAAAGCTCCGCTCCGGACCAAGTGGCCTTCTTCCAACTGTCGGGAGGAAGCACGGGCGTTCCGAAACTCATTCCCCGCACGCATGAGGACTATTACTACAGCGTGCGGCGCAGCGCGGAAGTCTGCGGATTGACGCCGCAAAGCCGTTACCTCTGCGCGCTGCCGGCGCCTCATAATTTTCCGCTCAGCTCTCCTGGCGCGCTCGGCGTGTTTCACGCCGGCGGGACGGTTGTATTGGCGCGCGACCCCAGCCCGCAGACCTGTTTCGATCTCATCAGACGCCATGAGATCGACATCGCCGCAGTAGTCCCGCCCATCGCCTCTCTTTGGATCGAGGCGGCGGCGGACGGCGCCGCCCCGCTCGCGACCCTGAAGCTATTGCAAATCGGCGGCGCGAGGCTCGGCGACGCCGTGGCCCGCCGTATTCCATGCGCGCTCGGCTGCCGCCTTCAGCAGGTTTTCGGCATGGCGGAAGGGCTGGTGAATTATACGCGCCTCGATGACGACGAGGAGCGCATTTTCACGACGCAGGGCCGGCCCATGTGCCCCGACGATGAAATCAAAGCCGTGAACGCCGAAGGCGAACGCGTTGGCCCGGGCGAAGTCGGCGAGTTGCTGACGCGCGGGCCTTACACGATCCGCGGCTACTATCGCAGCCCTGAACATAACGCGCGCGCCTTCGACGCCGAAGGCTTCTACCGAACGGGCGATCTCGTTCAAATCACCGAGGACGGCTATGTGAAGGTCGTCGGGCGCAAGAAGGATCAGATCAATCGGGGCGGGGAAAAATTTTCCGCAGAAGAGATCGAAAACCTTCTGCTAACGCATGAGGCGGTCATGGATGCGGCGCTTGTCTCCATGCCCGACTCCCTCATGGGCGAAAAGAGCTGCGCCTATATCGTCGCAAATGACGACGATCTTCAGGCGCTTGCGCTGCGAAAATATCTGCGAAGCCTCGGCGTAGCGGATTTCAAGCTTCCCGACCGTTTCGAATTCGTCGGTCAATTGCCGGTCACCGCTTTCGGAAAAATCGACAAGCAGACGCTGCGCGACCGCATCCAAACCAAGCTCAATGCGTAAGCGCGACAGGAGCAGATAATGGCGATACAGGCGCTCCCTTCCTATCCAATGCCGGGGCAGGAATCTTTGCCGCGGAACAAGGTCGACTGGACTCTTGAACCCGATCGCGCGGCGCTGCTCATTCATGACATGCAGGAATATTTTATCGGCTTTTATGGCGAACAAAGTCCGCTGGTCGATCAACTCCTCGCCAACATCAAGAGGCTGCGCGACCATTTCAAAGCGCTTGGCGCGCCGGTGATCTATACCGCGCAGCCCAAGCAACAGAGCGACGAGGATCGAGGGCTCTTGAACGACATGTGGGGGCCTGGACTAAACGCCCATCCGCATCTCGACAAAATCGTGCAGGCTGTGGCGCCGGACGAGAATGACACGGTTCTGGTCAAATGGCGTTACAGCGCCTTCAAGCGTTCCCCCCTCGCACAGTTAATGAAGGACATGGGAAGGGATCAATTGGCGATTTGCGGCGTTTATGGCCACATCGGCTGCCTGACCACGACGCTCGACGCTTTCATGCAGGACATTAAGCCCTTCGTCATTGGCGACGCCATCGCCGATTTCTCTCTCGACGATCATCTTATGACGCTCAATTACGTTTCGCGCCGCTGCGGAGCCGTCATCGGCTGCGACGCGGCGACATCCGCACGACCTTCGCGCGCGTCTTCGCTCACCAAGAAGGAGCTCAAGACGCAGCTCCTGACGATGGTCGAGATCGATGAAGAGCAATTCGATCCCAATGAAAATCTCATCGATTACGGGCTCGATTCGGTGCGCACCATGGCGATCGTGTCCGAATGGCGGAAGCTGGGGATCGACGTGAGCTTCGTCGATCTCGCCAGACAGCCCACGCTCAACGGCTGGTGGGAGCTGATCGAGCGCAAACTCGCAGCCAATGCCTCGGCGTAACCGGCGACGCCAAAAGATGAATTGGACCTCGCGACGATGACAGGCGCCAATCTGCAGATGGATTTTACGGGAAAGCGCGTTTGGGTGACGGGCGCCGGGCAGGGAATCGGCCACCAGATCGCCGCGCATTTCGTGGCGCTCGGCGGCGACGTCGTTGGATTGGACAAGGCTTTTCCGGAGCAGAACTATCCCTTCGCCACCGCGTCTCTGGACATCAGCGAGCATGAGCAAGTCGCGAAAACTTGTGGCGCTCTGCTCGATACGATCCCGAGACTCGATGTGCTGGTCAATGCCGCGGGGGTCTTGCGCCTGGGACGAGCGGAGGAATTGAGCTTGGACGACTGGCAGGCCTGCATGAGCGTCAATGCGTCCGGCGCCTTCTATCTAATGCGGCAGGCGATACCGCAATTAAAGCGCCAGCGCTCTGGCGTCATTGTGAGCGTCGGCTCCAACGCCGCCCATACGCCGCGGATGCTGATGACCGCCTATTGCGCCTCAAAAGCGGCGCTCGCCAGTCTGACCCATTGCGTGGGGCTGGAGCTCGCGCCCTATGGGGTTCGATGCAATCTGGTCTCGCCTGGCTCCACCAATACGGCCATGCTTCGCGGGATGTGGCGAGCGCGGGACGGCGAAGCGCAAACCATCGCGGGCGATCCCTCCATGTACAAGCTTGGAATTCCGCTCGGCAAAATCGCCACGCCTTCCGAAATCGCCAATACCGTCGCTTTCCTCGCCTCGGACCTCGCAAGCCATATCACGCTCCAGGACGTCGTCGTGGACGGCGGCGCAACCTTGTCGGCATAGAGATTATGAGAGAGTTGACGCCCATACAGGCCGCTTATTGGGTCGGTCGGCAATCCGGCGCGGCGCTCGGCGGCGTGGCCGCGCATCTCTATGCCGAGTTCGATAGCGTCGGGCTGAGCGTCGACAGATTGCGGATGGCGGTCAAACGCCTATACGACGCTCACCCCATGCTGCGCCTTCGCATCACCGACGAAGGACTGCAGACGGTGGAGGCCCCGTGCGATCGCCACGAATTGCATGTGGACGATATGAGGGAGTTCAGCCAGGAAGAGAGCGAGAGATCGCTAACGACCAAACGCCTGGCCAAGACCAATCAACAGCTTGACCTCTATCGCGGTCAGGCCGCGGACCTGAGCCTCAGTCTTCTTCCTGGCGAGCGTCGACGTTTGCATGTCGATACCGACATGATCGCCGTCGATCCGCCGAGCTTTCGCCTGCTCATGGAGGATCTCGCGCGTTTCTATGAAGAGCCGAGACAATTGGCGCAAGCGTCTTCCTGCTATTTCGACTATCTCGAACGAATGCGGAGCGACGCCGATCTCAATCTGCGGCGCGAAAGGGATAGAAACTGGTGGCGCCCTCGCATTGGGCAAATCCCTCCGGCTCCGCCGCTGCCGCGAAGCGCCCACGGCGCGAGCACAGTCCTTAGCAAGAGTTTCGCCGCGCAATTAGGGCCCGAGGAGCGTCGCGTATTCGAGCGAACGGCGCGAAAACATCGCTTGACCCCTTCGATGCTGGCGCTCGGACTCTTCGCCGGGCTTCTTGGCGCAGGGACAGGCGCCGCCCGGTTCCGCCTGAACGCGCCGATGTTCCAGCGCAACGGCTATGTAGAGGGCGTCGATCAAATTATTGGAGAATTTTCAAACCTCCTCATCCTGAGCGTCGATCTGAAAGAGGGAGAGTCGCTGGGGGCGTTATGCGCGCGCCTCGCCGAAGAGACGACACAATTGATATCGCACTCGGGCTATCCCGGGGTGAGCGTCATGCGCGACCTGTCGCGCCGCCACGGCGGCATGGAGCTGGCTCCCGTCGTGTTTACGGCAGGCCTCGATATCGGCGGCGAGCTTTTTTCGGAAGGCGTGACGCGTCTGTTCGGGGAAATGTCGTGGGTTATTTCCCAAGCGCCCCAAGTCGCGCTCGATGCGCAAATCGTCTCTGCTTATGGCGGAATTCTGATCAATTGGGACGTTCGGCTGGACGCGATTCCAAAATCTTGGATCGAGGATATGTTCGAGGCCTATGTGGCCTCTATCCGTCATATCGCTCGCGCGCCAGAAGTCATAGAGCAGCCATTCGATCAATTTCTCTCCCGCCTTAACGGAAAGAACGCTGCGTCTGTCGAGCGACGGAACGGGAATGCCGTCGCTGCGCGCCTCATCGACCGCAAAGGCGTCGCCACGACGAACTCCTTGGGCGACGGAGAGTTATCATCGGCATCCGAAGGAAAGATCATGGAACGGGCTTTAACGCCGTTGCAGCAGGCTTACCTTCTGGGTCGAAGCGAGCATCTGCCGCTTGGCGGCGTCGCGATGCAGGAGTTTCGCGAATACAGGGGCAGGATCGAAGCCGACGAACTCCGCAGGCGCCTCCACGAGCTCGTGCGTCGGCACGAATGCCTCCGCACCCGAATAGATCCGCACAGACTGACGCAAAGCGTCAGCGAGAAGCCCGTCGTCAATCTCGAAGAGGTGGATTTGCGCGGCCTGTCAAGCGCCGAGGCCTCGGAGCGGATCGACGCCCTGCGAGAGGAATACGCTCATCGGCTCCATGATTTGCGGCTTTCGCCCTGGCGCATGCTGATGTTTCGCCTTCCGGAGGGGGAGGGAAGCGACGCCTACAATTGTGCAATATTCGCCTGCTTCGACGCCCTGATTATGGACGGCCGCTCGATCGCAACCATCATGGTCGAGCTCTTCGACGCAAATAAGGGCGGAAAGCTGCGCCCGGCCGCCCTACTCGGCCAGCAAAACAGCGCGGCGATAGCGCCCCAGCGAAGCGAGGACGCCGCCTATTGGACACAAAAACTTCACGCTATCGCCGGACCGCCGCGCCTGCCGTGGAAAAGGCCGTTGGAGACCATTACTGTCTCTCGCTACGCCCGCGACACATTGACTATATCGCGCGCCGACTTCGCCAAATTGGCCAAGATCGGGGCGTCGCAAAATCTCTTTCGCAATTCGATCCTGTCCGCCGCCATTCTGGAGACGCTGTCACGCTGGATGAGCGAGGGCGCGCTTTGCGTCGGCGTTCCGGTGGCGCCGCCGACCGGAGACATGGGAAACGCCTCCACATTCATCGCCGTTAATTACGACCTCAGGGAAGGTTCGTTTTTAGAACGAGCGCGCCTGCTCCAGGAGGACACGCTCGAGGCGCTGGAGCATCTGTCATTCTCCGGCGTCGACATCAACAGGCTGTTGCTGAGTCGTAACGGCGGCGGCGTGGCCTTGCCGATGATCGTCACCAACGGACTGTCCTGGGAAACGCTGGGCGACGACAGCCCAATCCGGCTGCACGCCGGACTGACGCAAACGCCGCAGGTGGCGATGGATATCCGCATGTCGCTGGATGAGGGGGGAAATCTGCTCTTATGCGTCGATTATGCGCGGCAGGCGATCGACAAGGAGGTTGTGCGCGACATTCTCCAGGCAATCGATAAGACAATCGGCGCGGTCTGCCGACGCGGCGCGTTAGAGGTCAAAGCTCAAGATTTTCTCGACTACGCTCACTACCGCTACAATGGCGCAGAGAGCGATTTTGTCTGCTCCGGCTTTCTGGAGCGTATCGCGCGAAACCTTTTCGGCGGCGCGCTTGCGAAAAATGCGCTCGTCTGCGGAGACAGAAGGATCTCCTATTCCGAACTCGGTCAAAGCGTCGCGCGAGTCATGCAAAGCCTTCGCGATCGCGGACTCGCGAGAGGCAAGGTCGTAGCGATCTGCCTTCCACGGAGCCCCGAGCATGTGATGGTCTCCGTCGCCTGCTCCCTGATGGGGATAATATGGGTTCCGGTAGACGCCAGCTCGCCGCCCGAGCGCATGCGCTACTTGCTGGAGAACTGTCTTCCCGATCTGGTCGTTAGCTTGGGCGAGATCGACAAAGTCGACGCTGTCACCCCTCAGCGACTCCTCGACGCAAAAGCCATTGACGATCAGGCGAGGATTATAGAGTCGCTGTCGGAGCTGTCGCAGAGCGACGACCCCGCCTATTACCTTTATACCTCGGGCACGACGGGCAAACCCAAATGCGTGTCGCTGTCCAATAAGGCGACCTCGAACGTCATCGGCCGCACCCTAGAGGAATGGCGGATCGATGCGGCGGACGTCTTCATCTCCGTCACGCCATTGCATCATGACATGTCGGTCTTCGACGTTTTCGGCTCCTTGACCGCCGGCGCAACGCTGGTGATTCCAGGTCCCGGCGAGGATAAGGACGCCATTCGCTGGAGCCAATTAGTCAAAGAACATTGCGTTTCGATATGGTCTTCCGTTCCGGCAATCCTCGAAATGCTTCTCTCCTGCAGTTGCGGCGACGAGCTGCGTTCGCTCAAGCTGATCGCACAGGGCGGCGACTACATTAAGCCCGCCGTGATCGCCCAACTTAGGCGGCTCGATCCGAACCTTAGGCTGTTTTCTTTAGGGGGACCGACCGAGACCACCATCTGGAGCATATGGCATGAAATCACGGACGCCGACATAGACGTCATACCCTATGGGCGGCCATTGCCCGCCAATCGCTATTTTGTCGTCAACGAAGCGAACGATCATTGCCCGCCCCAGGTCGTCGGCAGGATCTACACGGCCGGCGTGAATGTCGCGATCGGCTATCTGGAGAATGGCGTCGTCAATCAGAACGACTTCGTGACGATCGCTGATGAACAAGGCAAGCCGGTCCGGGCGTTCAGAACATGTGATCAGGGGTACTACCGTAAGGATGGCGTCCTCATCTTCGCCAGTCGGATCAGCGGCTATGTGAAGGTCCGCGGCGTCAGGGTCTCACTACCCGATATCGAGAACGAACTGACGGGCCATGACTCGATCAAGCAAGCGCTTGTGGTCGACTACGGCGCAGAGAAAATGGGGGAAGCGGCCATTGGCGCCTTATACGTCGCGAAGAATGACGTCGAGATTCCGGCGGCCGAGCTGAGGAGCTTCGCGCGTCTTCATTTGCCCGAATCGCATATCCCTACTCGCTTCCTCCGGGTTCAGGAACTGCCGCTGTCAGCGAATGGCAAGCCGGACCGCCGCCAAGCCCGAGAACTCTTGGCCGTGAGTCAAGACGCCGAACGCGCCGAGACGAAGCGCGGCGTCGCGCTGGAAGGGGTCTCGCCGCATGGCGACCGCATCCTCGAAATTTATCAAAGCGTCATCGGCGTATCGTCGCGCGACGCGCCAGCCGAGAGCGCGGACTTCCTAACGATGGGCCTCTTGCCTTCGCATTTGAAAAAGATCGCCTCGCGCATCAACGAGGAGTTCGGGGTCGATCTCTCCCCGGCCCTTCTGGTGCGCTGTAGGAACGCCAGACAAGTGGCGCAGCTGTTTTCGTGATGAAGCCAAAAACGCACTAGGATTCGCTCGATGTCGGAAACCGTTCTGACCCGCGGTTGGATGCCGCTCACCCTGCCCCAGCTCGATTTCTGGGAGGAGTTTGCTCTTCATCCAGATCAACCCATTTCGACTGTCGCGCATTATCTCGACATCGACGGCGTTGTCGACGGCGCTGCGCTATATGACGCGATCGCCCAGACGGTTCGCGAAGCGGAAATTCTTTCGGTAAGATTCCGAATTCCCTCCGGCGAACAAAATCCTCTGCAATATTGCGACCCGCAACAGGCGCCAAAGGTGTTGCAATTCGACTTGCGCGATCGGTCCGATCCTCTGGAGGCCGCGCAAGACGTCATGCAGGCCGACGTTCGCGCCAAACTCGATCTGCTGAACGATCCGGTTTCGGCGCAATGGCTCCTCCGGCTGAGCGAAACGCGCTATCTCTGGTATATTCGCGCGCACCACATCATCCTCGACGGCTTCGGCCTGCTGCTGATTGAACAAAGATGCGCGCAACTCTATGCGCATTTTCTCGGCCATATTGACTCGGGACACGCATTCTACCCCTTCGCCAGCTTTCTCGCCGAGGAGGAAGCCTATTGCGCCGATCAGCGATATATCGACGACAGGCTGTTCTGGACAGAATACCTCAAAACCTCGACGAAGCTTCCGATCGTGCACAAGGGCGCGGAGGCGTACAGGGCGCCCGGCATGTATTTCCAATGCGCCTTGTCGGACGACCTATGCCGCGACTTGCAGCGGACGACGGCGGAAACCCGGATAGGCTGGCCAGATCTTCTGGTCATGCTCTCCGCCGCCTATTTCTTCTATCACTTTCCAACGATGGAGCTCGCCAGCAAGCAGCCTTTGACATTGTGGCTGCCCTTCATGAGTCGATGGGGGAGCGTGAGCGCGCACATACCTGCGATGCTGGCGAACATCCTGCCGCTTCGATTAAGCATCGAACGAGAGGAGACCTTGGCCGCCTTTTTGAAAAGGCTTGCCGGCATTCTGCGCAAGCAGAGGTCGCATGGCAGATATCGCGTCGAACAGATCGCCGCGGATCAGGGAATGCCAAAGGGCTCCCGCTACCTCTTCTCGCCTCTCGTCAATGTGGTGCCCTTCAATCCGCCGGTATTCGAAGGATGCAACGTCAGGCGCAACGTTCTCGCCAATGGCCCCGGAGACGGATTCGAGATTACTTTTCGAGGGCGCGAGGACGGGAGCGGCTTAACGCTGCATATCGAGGTGGACCCAGCCCTGGTCAGTCGTGACGCCTTCGAACGGCATCAGCAAAATCTGCCTGCGTTCATCGAGCGCGCTTTAACTCCGGGCGCGCTGGCCGCGCCGGTCGAAGATCTTTGCATCAACCTCCCCGCATCCCTGACGGCATAGGATCAAACGTTGAACATGACAACAACAAGCGTTGCGCCAGAGCGCGCGACAGATCGGGCGCCGAAGCGATTCCGTCATGACGTCCGGCTGCGCTGTCTCGACGTGCGCCGGACGACGCGCATTGCGCCGTCGATGGTGCGGGTGACGCTTGGGGGCCCCGAACTGGAAGGTTTCGTCAGCCTGGCCTTCGACGACCATGTGAAGATGTTTTTCTCTGCTCCGGGAGAAACGCAGCCGCGACTCCCCTCCATCGGGCCGAACGGCATCGAGCCGTCCGACGACGCCCGAAAGCCGATCGCGCGTGACTACACAGTACGACGCCACGATACGAAATCCGAAGAGATCGATATAGATTTCGCGCTTCATGACGAGGGACCGGCAAGCGATTGGGCCGCGTCGGCCAAGCCCGGCGACAGAGCCTGGATCGCCGGCCCGCGCAGTTCCCTGGTCATTCCTTTGGATTTCGATTGGCATCTTTTGATTGCGGACGAGTCGGGTTTGCCCGCCCTAGCCAGAAGGCTTGAGGAATTGCCAAAGGGCGCGCGCGTCGTGGCGCTCATCGAGGTCGACGGCGCGGCGGATGAGATCGCTCTGCGCTGTGCGGCCGACGCGGATATTTATTGGGCGCATCGAAATGGCGTGGCGCCGAACAAGGCTGGCGGCCTCTTGGAGGCGCTGGAAGCGACGAACCTGCCGAGCGGCGATTATTACGCCTGGATCGCTTGCGAATCGCTTGTCGCCAAGCAGGCGAGAAGTTTCTTGATCGAATATCGCGGGGCGAATCCCAAATGGATGCGCGCCTCCGGCTATTGGCGACGCGGCGAGGCCGGCGCGCACGATAGCCATGACGAATGAAAATGGCCGCCGGACCCACTCAGGCGTACGAGCGAGAACGGCGCCAAAGGGAGACATATTCGAAATGGCGACGATCAAAAAACAGATCCGGCGGCACGTGGCGACCGTCCTCGGCATCGAGTTCGAGGATGTGCCTGAGGAGATCAATCTGATTGAGATCGGCCTGCATTCCCTCGCTCTCCTGCGACTCATCGAACCGCTTTCGAAGCTCGCGGGAGCCAGAATCGACTATGCCGATCTCGCTCGTCGACCAACGGTGCGAGACTGGGACGTCCTTGTCGCGGGCCGATCCAAGACGGTCTGAGCAATAAAATCCCGGCCTACGCTATCGGACGCATTGGAGAGTGAGATGGCTGAAGAATTCACCCGCTTGCTGGCAAACGAGGAGATCCGTCGTTTCGATCAAGCGCTCCCGGGTCTCGACGACGCAGCCTGCGCTCCTGCAGCTATGGATATAAGGCAAGCGAAGGAGACCATCCAGAGAGGCCTGGAGCTGACGGAACATGAAGAAAGGACATGGCTCCGCCAGCAGCAAGATCCAGACGCCGTGTTGAAACATGTGGCGGCTTACAGACTGGTTGGCGGCGCAGATATTGGTCGACTGATCGGAGCCTTACGCGCGACGCTCACGAAGCTTCCAGGCCTCGATGTAAGATATCGCTTCGATAATGACGATGGGCTGAGAAAATACGACGGCGCCGGCGCATCGCAGAACATTCATGTCCAGCGCGTCGAGTCATGCGCCGACGCAGTCAACGCGCTTCTGAGGGAACAAGAAACGCCCTGGAATTTGGAAGAGGCGGCGCCGATCAGCTTCACGCTGTTCCTGGCGCGCGACGAAGTCATTCTTGGCGTCGTGGCGCATCACATTCTGGACGGAGCCTCGCCATGGAAGCGGATATTCGGCTCACTGTCGCAGTTATACAATGAGGGCTTGGCGCCAGTAGCCGACGCAGACGGCTATGATGATCGCGAGGGAGCGACTCTGGCTAAGGCTGGATGGCTCGCGGCGATCGAATCCGACATCGGCCAATCCTTCGCGCCGTGGCTACAAAAATCGAAAGCGGGTAGCGAACTGGATATTGTCGACTTCGGAAAGGCGTCGTTCCTCGAAAAATCGCTGCGAGCCAAGGCGGCGCCCCGATATGGCGCACAAATCGAGGCGACCCCCTTTCTCCGACTTCTGGAGTCGCAGCCGACGCCGCACGCCTTGCTCGCGGCGGGCGCGGCGCTTTTTGGCCGATATCTCTCCGCGCTCAATGGCGGAACCCCAGTCGATATATGCATGCAGCGCGGCGCAGCTGCGGCCATGTCCGATTTCGGCATATCATTCGCCGAGCTCGATCTCGTACGCGCGACTTTGCGGCATGATAGCGCGAGCGAAAAGGAGGACATTCGCCGAATCGTCGCGGATTTGGAGCACCAGGAGGACAAACGCCCCGCCGCCTCTGAACAAGCCGCGTTCTCTCATCCTCGCATATTGGTGACTTGGCTGACCGACCCTTCCGCCTATCTGCGGCTGGATGGCCTATCCGTCGAGCGGCTTCCGACGCCGTCCACGGAACGCTATCCCGACCTCATTCTGGGTATCGGTTGGGACGGCGCACGGAAGATGACGCTGGAGCTTGTGACGGGTCAAAGCTTGTCGCCCACGATTGGAGCCTTTCTCCTGGAGCGTTTCATCGCCTTCATTGAGGAGGACCAGACAATCGCGCCGGTGGCGTTCGATGGCTTGTTGCAGGGCGCCGCCGCCGGAGCGGAACGCCGAACGTCCGACGCCGAACCGAGCGCCGTTTCTTCTTACAACGGCGCGAACGGCATCGATGAAGAGGCGGTCGCGCAGCTCATTCTGGCCGAATTCCGCCAGGCTCTCCTCTCTCCCGCCATGACTGTTCACGATGACTTCTTCGATTACGGCGGCCATTCGCTGGTCGCCACAAGGGTCATCGGTCGACTGCTGACCATCCATGGCGTCGAGGTGCGCTTCAACGATCTGTTCAGTCACCCGACGGCGGCGGCTCTGTCGAAATACGCCCGACAGCGCGGCGATGGAGATGCGACCTCTGCCGTTCTCGATCGAAAACGCCGCGCCTCGCAAGTCGCGCCGCTGTCATTGGCGCAAAAGTCGCTCTGGAAGGCATATGAAGCCTTCGGCTATAATGAAATATTCAATCTTCCGTTCGCGCTGAGATTCATGGATCGCGTGGACGAACAAGCGTTCGAACGCGCCTTCCTCGATGTGTTGGAAAGACATCCTGGCCTCCGCACGCTGTTCCGGAAGGAAGGCGACGACGTGCGGCAACAGGTCGTGTCGCTCGACGAGCTCTCCCATTACAAATGGTTCTGGCGCTCCGAAGAAAGCCAATCCGTCGACAGGCGTAGCGAAGGAGGCCACCACTTCGACCTCGCTCACGAATTGCCGCTGCGCCTCCGCTTCATGATCGAGGAGGCGACCGGCCGCCAGATATTATCCTTCCTGTTTCATCACATCGTGCTGGACGAATGGTCGGTGAATCTGATGATGGACGAGCTGGGCCACGCCTACCGGCGCCGCGTCGACGGCGAAGTGCCGCGCTGGGAGAACCAGCCGGCGCCCTTCCATGAATTCGCTATTCACCAGAACGACGCGGGACTCAATCAAGCGCATCTCGCCTATTGGACCGAAACGCTGCGGGGAGCGCCCAAAGGCGCGCCGATCTTTAAAGAGACTTTCATTGCGGAGGGACACGCTAAGCAGGAGGCATCGAGCGCTGGCGGCTGGGTGGAACTTAAACTTGAACGCGCGGTCTCGGAGGGGCTTTACGCGCTGGCGAAGCAAAATAGCGCCTCACTCTTCAACGTGGTCTATTCTGCGATCGCAGCCTCCCTTCACTTTCTCGGCTCGTTGAACGACATCGTCATCGGCACATCCGCTTCTGGAAGAAACAATCCGCAATTTTTCGACACCATCGGCTACTTCACGACGGTCGTCGCGCATCGCGTCAAATTTCCCGAAGGGATCACATTGGCCGGCCTGATCGAACAGGTAAAAAACAGCATCAATGACTCCCTGCCGCATACGGACATCCCCATCGATCTTGTCGAAGAAGCCCTAGGGGCGGTACAGGGAAAGGACCATTTGTTCGAAATTTTCATCCAGTTGCATGCGAAGAACAAATTCAACGGCGCGTTCACGCTGTCGGACGGACGCACGATAGAATTTCAACAGGTGGATCCCGATAGGAATGAGTCGCTCCTCGGCCTGCAATTCGAGGTGATGGAGGAGACAGTTGCGGGAGAGCGGACCATACGGGTTCTCATGAGCTATCGTTCCGATCATTACAATCCCGAGCAGGTCGCGTTGATCAGATCGACCATGAGCGAGGTCTTCTCGCTGTTTTCGCGAGCCGCCGATTCGCAACTCCCGCTCGCCGCCTTCTGGTCGCAAATCAATAAAGCTCCGGAATTCGGCTCATGAGGACGCGGATATGAAATTGCATCTGAGCGCGGCTTCTCGACTATGGCTGCAACGGCCATGATGCGCTCGAGCGGGATGCGCGAATATGCGGGAGACAGGAGTGAGTGCGTCGCCCCCAAACGCAAAGAGTCGTCCTATTGGGGGAGCGGCAAGAGCGTATCGGCGCCGACTTTGGCGACCTGCGCATCTTGTTGGGGCGTCGCGCCCGAAACCCCGATCGCGCCGATGATCTCGCCCTTATAGACGAGCGGAAGGCCGCCCTCGATCGGCGTCATATTCGGCAGGCTAAGCAAGCTGACGCGCCCGGCCGCCACGGCGTCTTCCAAAACTTTGGTCGGACGCTTGAAGAGCGCTGCGGTGCGTGCCTTGCGTGTGGCCGTCTCGCTCGAAGAAGCCTGTGTCCCATCAAGCCGCTGGAGATACAGTAGATTGCCGCCATCGTCGACGATGGCGATCACCACGTTCCATTTGTTCTTGAAGGCTTCCGTCTCGGCCGCAGCGGCGACTCTCTTCGCGCCCTCAAGGGTCAATGCATATTTCTGTGTAACGCTCTCCGCTGCAAAGCCGCCCGAGCCTGAGAAGACAAGAGCGGCGAGGACGGCGACGGTGACCCAGCGCATAACATTTTTTCTCTCTATCGTTTTTATGTGATTAAAGCGCGTGGATTGACGGGTCAAGCCGCCTTGGACTCTCGAAACAGACGAAGCTTTTAAGCTCCCACGCATCGCGGCGAGACGGCGACATGATCGCGCCGATAACTCGGCGACGCGTCATAAATCCTTCATGCTGGCGAGATCAAAAAGTGAAAGCGCAATCGCATGCATTCGTCGCGCCTGACGGAAGTTCACGCTCAGACAAAGCGCCGCAGTGGAAAATTTTCGCGCGCGAATGCACGCGCGAACTCGCGCCGCGATCAAATTCGATCAGAGGCCAATAGCCTCTGCGGCGCCGACTTCGGCGCGACATTGAATCGCCGACGCGCTCAATAACGACCAACCCCTTATGCGTTTTGAGATAGCTTGGAGGCGAAGACCGGAGCGTGAACGGGCGCGCGACGTTTCATATGGCGCTCTTCGGCGGCCGATGGCATAAAAGGAGTCGCGTCTTTCAGGGAGGCGATTTGAATGCCGCCTCGTTGAAGCTTGAATATGACGCGACATGTGCCGAGCGCCGATAGGCTGGGAGAGTGGAATGACTCAAGATCTAGGCGGTTCGCGTGATATTAGCGGCTCCAAATGCGCGGATGAAACAAACTCCACCGATGCTTCAACGGCAAGCGAAACGGCGCTTTCGGAAATCGATCGCTTCCTGAAGCGCAAGAGCGAGATGACCGCGCAGGACCACGCCGAGTTTCAGGCTTATCTGGAAGCCAAGTCGCTTCAAAAGCCCATGGAAGAAGAGACGAAACAGGGCGTTTCTTCGGGCGTCAACCGACGCAACATGTTAGCGGCCAGCGTCGGCGCCGTAGCCGCTGGCGGCGCGCTCGGCATGACATATACGACAATCAAGAACAGCCCCGCCTTGGCGCAACAGAGCGCCGCCGGCGCGCAAGCGCAACAAGGCCAAATCATTCGCGAAATGACCGACTCGAGCGCCGAAGTCGGCGGTCGCAGCCTGGGAAAATGGATATTATTGCTGCCGACGAAGCTCGGCGGCGGAACCTATGCGATTGATCTTAACTCGAACAGGGTGCTCGCCTCCATCTGGTATTGGACTTATGGCGACTTCAGTCCGATCTCGCATCATCTGTGCGCTTTCCCAAGCGCCGACCCCTACCACTCCTTCGAATTCGTTAACAGCACGCAAGGCGGAAAGAACAGCCTGATTTACGGCATTCCGACCAGAACCAAGAATCCGGCGCCGGGATTCAACATCTACCGCGTGCGATATGACGGCGCGCAAATGGAGCTATTGGAAAACGTTTCCGAAACCACCGGCCTTGGCTTGGGCGTCCATGTCACGATCAATCCGAAGGACGCGCAATCCTATTTCGTCACCGACGGACAAAAGGACATCGCCGCCTGTTTCGATCGCAATACGTCGAAAGTTCGCGCGGCGCTCAAATTCGACTGGTCGTCCAATTCGAGCGGCATGTCGGACTGCTGGCAAAAAGGCGGCGTTCTGAAAATCTCGAAAATCTATCCGGACGGAACCACCGGCAAATATGATTACCTCGGCACAAAAGGCCAGAAGATCGAATGGGAAATGGTGCCTATGGGCGAACTCTATGTCGAGGAAGGCACGATTCCCGGCGACTCCCCGCATACGCTCTCCGGCGCTGACGGCACCATCTGGCATCCGAGCGGCCGATGGGCGGCGACGGTCGTACGGCTCTGCGGCGGCGTCGTGATCCTGGACGCGAACGCCAATTTCGACCCGGTCGCCTTTCTGCAATTCAATAAGAATTCGCCCAGCCAATATGCGGTCGCCAAGATCGACAAAGACCATTGGGAAGTGAAATTCGACTCGATCTTTTCGCCGGGACATGAGATCGGCTTTTCGCCCGACGGCAAATTTCTTTGCATGATGAACAATCTGCGCGAAAACAATTGCGGCGTATTCGACTCAAGCGATCCCGATCCAACCAAATGGAAAAAGATCGCGCATGTCGAGGACCCATTGTGGGTCGGCAAATATCCGAATCCATTCCATATGGTGTTCTCGCTCGACGGATCGAAGCTTTACCTCTCGGTTCTGCATCCGTCGCCCGCGGCAAGCGGCGTGATGGTCGTGGACACTGCGAGCTGGACGATCAAGAAGGAAATTCAGGGCATAGGCCCCGACTTGCAGACCCTCGCCATCACCTATGACGGCAAATATATACTCGCGCCCTTCAGCGGCTTCCAGCGGCTGTCCAGCGGCATTGCCGTCATCGACGCCGAAAAGGACGAGTTGATCGGCATATTGCCGAGCAGCGGCGGCCATCACGACAGCGTCATCATTCCAACCGAACTCGAACATATGAAGCACACCCGCTCATGCACGCTATAGAAATTCTCGCGGCGTCGAAGAGACGGGAGGGCTCTTTGCGGCATGTCGGCGCGGTCGCCCGGCGAGCAGGAATGTCCGCAAGGCATGGAAGCGTCTCCCGCAGAGCAATCGGCGATGCGAGATAAGACGGGAGCGAGATTCTTTTTCGCCCGGATGGCGATACAGAATCTCGGACGACGCAAAGCCCGCACATTCCTGCTGCTGTCGGCCGTGGCGATTTGCAGCGGCGCCGTCTTCACCGGCGCGGTTCTTATGCAAAGCATCAAGAACAGCATGGATATCGGCTTTGCGCGTCTCGGCGCGGACATGCTCATCGTTCCCGAAGGAACGCTGACAAACATCACGGCGGCGCTTCTGACCGCCGAACCTACCGACTTTACTTTGGAGGATGGCGTCCTCGACCGCTTAGCGAAATTGAAAGGCGTCGGCCGGCTTGGCCCGCAAAGAATCGTTCGAACCGAGTCGCTGGGATCCGGCGAGCAGCGCCATCCGACGGATCTGATTGGATTCGACCCCGAACGCGACATCACCATCCAGCCCTGGTTGGCTGAGCGACTGGGTCGCGCTTTTGGCAAAGGCGACCTCATCATCGGCGGTCGACGAGAAGAGCCGCTAGGTTCCGAGATGATGCTTTTTGGAGTCCGCCATACTGTCTATGGCAAGCTCGAGAAGACGGCGGTCGGCACGCATGAACGAGGCGTCTTTATGTCATTCGAGACATTCGACGCGCTGCGGGAGTCCATTCAAAGAAGCTCGGCTTCCAAGGCGGATTTGGGGCCAAATAGACTGTCCGGCGTGCTGATCGAATTGGCGCCGGGAGCGACGGCAAAGCAAGTCCAATTCGCCGTATTGGCTAATTTCCCCGGCGTAAAGACGATCGCCAGCGAGTCGACGCTCACGTCCATTCGCCAGGGTCTTTCGGCGCTGCTTGAGGGCGTTCTCGCGCTGCTGGTCATCATGTTCGTCAGCACCGCGTCGATGGTGTGCGTATTATTCTCGGCGATCATCACGGAACGCCGCCGCGAGCTCGGACTCCTGATGGCGATCGGCGCCCGGCCGTGGCAAGTTGTCGGCATTCTCGCGACCGAAGCGGCAATCGCGACGGCGTCAGGCGGATTGCTGGGCTGCATGCTCGGCGTCGCGCTTCTGCGTTCTTACCAGCATTCTCTCGTTTACCACCTCGCCAATATGGGCGTTCCCTTCGCTTGGCTGAGCTGGCGGGAGATTTTGCTGATCGCGCTTGCTTGCGTGATATTGGCCTCGTTGATCGGCGCGTCGGGAGCGTTGATTCCGGCATGGCGCACGAGCCGGCGCGAGCCCTATGATCTTATCCGCGCCGAGGGATAGGACGTGCTGACCTGCGAGGGAGTGGGCAAGAGCTATTCGACCGAACGCGGACTTGTTCACGCGGTCGTCGGCGTCGATCTGCGCGTTCCCGCCGGACAGTTTGTCGCGATTGTCGGGCGTTCCGGCTCGGGGAAGTCGTCGCTCATGGCCATGATCGGCGGATTGAGCCGCCCAACCCGCGGCGTCGTGCGCGTCTCCGGCGCGGAGATTTGGAAGATGCCCGATAGCCGCCTTGCGGAGTTCAGAAGCCGGGAAATGGGATTTGTCTTTCAATTTCCGAGCCTGCTTCCAACCTTGCGCATCATCGACAATGTCGCCCTGCCAGCTTTGCTGAATAGTCGAAAGGAAGAAGCGGCCGCATATGAAAAGGCGGCAGAATTGCTGACCGAGTTGGAGCTGGCCGATTATGTCGACGCCTATCCGCACGAAATCTCGGCTGGTGAGCAGCGTCGCGTCGCCATCGCGCGAGCGCTCATAAACTCTCCATCATTGCTTATCGCCGATGAGCCAACGTCAGACCTCGATGAGCAAACTGAAATCGAGATCATAGACCGACTCTATCGTCTCAATCGCGATCGAGGCGTCACCTTGATCATGGTGACCCACAATCTCGCTCTGGCGCAACGGGCCGATCGCATCTTGCACATCGCCAATGGCGGGCTTGTCGCATGAAGGATAAGGAGCCTCTCAAGGGCCTCGCCGCGCTCTCAGAAGCGGAAAAGGACGAGTTGATCGCCAGCCTTTGGAAGGATCTGTCTGAGGAACGCGCGCGGTCGCAATTGCTCGATCGCCAATTGGCCCAGCTGGCAGATAAATCGGGCGCAGCGGACGCTCATCCGCTTTTGGCCGAACTTCGAGCGCGGGGCACGTCGAAGCGCGGCGCCGCGAAGCGGGCGCCTAATTCCCTTTACAGGCTGGGCGGCGGTCTGCGCTTCTTGCGGCCAGGCGCAATCGTGGCGGCGGCCCTGATTGGGGGACTGCTGCTTTCGCTCGACTACGGCGTCGGTCGCTTTCAAGCCTATAGCGCGAAGCAGAAACGGTCGGCTCAATTGGCGCTTGAGCGCGCCGCCTACACGAGCCTGTTCGTCGAACTGGTGAATGTCGCTTACGAGCCCGACCGCAGCGGCTATCGGCTGACCATGGCGATGCAGAGTCTCGATCCACAGCATCCAATCTACGTGATGCTTAATCCAATTCGGGTATTCGAGCAGTCCGGGTTGGTTTGGAAAGAGGTTCCCGCGCGAACGCCGCGCGACTCCTCGAGCGGAGTCGTCAAACTGACTGGGCGACGGCTTTATCAGACGATCTTCACGCCAAACGTCAAGGACTGGGCCGAGCTGATGCCGGGCTATATGCATATTCGATTCGACAATGACATGCTCATAAGCCTGCGCAGCGAACCGGACGAGGACATCGTCGCGCGCAAGGACCCTTATTACGTGTTTCTAAAGCCGCTCGACGCGGATGACGACGCCATTCGCAAACAGATGAACTACTCAGTCGATCCGCCTCTATATATAACGATGCCGCCGCATTAGCGCATGCTCTGACGAAGCGGATGGCGGTTCCTATTTAGATTTTTCCGTCTTGGGAACCACAGATCTGACGCTCGTGCCCGCCAGAAGCGACGCGCCAAGGTTGATCGCCGCATAGCTGCGTTCTCTCGCGGTTCGTCCCGTGTCCTGCATCAACCGTATCAGATCGAGAGGATGAATAAACTCGTCCCTGAAGCAGGGATAATGGCGCGGGTCGAATATTCTCTTCAGCCAATCAATGACCAGCATATGCCGCTCTGATTTCCTGAGATCAGGATGGTAAATCATGAAAATATCCAGGCTATATTCCACGCCCATGTCGACAGGAACGATCTGCGCGCCGAAATTCAGCGCATAGCTCGGAAGGACGCCGATCCCCGCTCCTAATTCCACGGCGTAAAGCACGGCGGAGCTTGAATTGGTGCGAATGCCGACGATTCCGAAAAGATCGTCGACAGCGAGCGCGCGCTTCATGACGTCGTCATCCAGCAACCGCGACGATTGCTGGATGAATCGATGATTGACCGCGTCAGCAAGAGATTTGGGAACGCCGAAACGATTGCGATATTCGACGGAGACGAAGGGATAGGTGTGAAGCCGGCCGAGCTTGACGATCTTCAAATCCGAGTCCGTCGGACGATGGAATTGGATCGCGATATCGGCGTCGAGCCGCGATATATCGGCTTCCTGCATGGAAGCCCGGAAATCGATGGTTAGAAAATTATTAGCGCGTTGCCAATCGATGAGCTTTGGCAAAATCCAGTAAGTGCCCAAGCCTTCCGTCGCCGCCAGACGAACGACGCCCTTTACGTCCCCCGCGTGCGAGCGACGCGAAATATTCTGCGTCGCGCGCGCCATCGACGCGACTTCCTCGAAGATCGACATTCCAAAAGGCGTGAGCTTGACGCCATTTTTGAATCGAATGAGCAGCCGCTGCCCGAGCTCGCTCTCCAGCCGATCGATCCGGCGCGCGATGGTCGCCTGATCGATGGCGAGTTCGGTCGCCGCCTTTCGCAGGCTTCCCGCTTCAGCGCAGGCGAAAAACAGCCGATAGTCGTCCCAGCTCATCGCGACGCCGCCCCATCAAGCGCCCTGCTGCAAAAACGCAGCACACCTACGCCAAATCTCCTGCATACAGCCTTAACCATTGAGGTTATTGCAGGAATAGGCGCAAGGCAAGGAGAGGGCTGATGAGACCGGAAGCGGCGCAAGTTTCCGCCGGGCGGCGGCGGCTGGATTATTTGGAGCCATTCGGACCGCCGGTTCGACCCGCTTGCGCGGAAGATATTGAATCATTGCTTGCTTTCACGAAGGAGCTTTTACCTCTTAGCGATGTAAACATCGAAACGGCTTTAAGCATCCATGAACGAAATTCGGAAACATTTTTGATTGTCGACGGCCCCGAAGGGCCAATTGGATTGGCGGCGCTGTTATTGCTGAATTCCCGTGGTCTGGACGCCCTCCTTGCCGGCGACTTTTGCTTCAACCGTCCGAAGCTTGACCACCTTACTCCCACCGGCGAGGCGCCGGCGGCGATCTACGTATGGGCGCTTTGCATGAAGGGCCGCGCCGTCGGGTCGCTCTCAGCGATCATGGCGTGGGCCAAGCAAAACGGTCGCGAAAATGCGCATCTATATTCGCGCCCCACGACGACTCAAGGGGAACGATTCATGCGCCATGGCGGCTTTCATCCAATCGCCTGCGGACAACCGGATCTGTGGCGATACGAGCGCCCTATCTCGAACGATGCGTCAATCGCGGCTTGAGGCCAGTCAAAATGTCAGAACATGAGAAATTCCATAAAGCGACGCCAAACTTCGCTTCTCGCAAATCTAGACGTCACGACATCCGAATCGCGCGAGGGTTCGACGATATGGCGATGGTCTACGCAATCCGAGCGGCGGTTTATATGGCCGAGCAGGATTGTCCGTACCATGAGGAATTCGACGGAAACGACGCATGCGCCATGCATTTCGTGGGCTTCGTCGGCTCCGAACCCGCCGGCGTTCTCCGCGCGAGATTTTTCGCCGAATTCGTCAAACTCGAGCGCCTCGCCGTTCTCAAACGATACCGCGCTTCGCTTCTCGCATTCGACCTTGTGCGGGAGGGAATATCGCTCGCGCGTCGAAAAGGGTTTCGCAGAATATACGGCCATTCCAGGGAAGGATTGGAGTCTTTTTGGGCTCGGTTCGGCGCGAAGCCTTTCGCCGACAATCGCTCAATTGAATTTTCGGACTGTCGCTACAAGGAGATGGTCATCGATTTGGAGCCGGACGCCACCGCCATTGGCCTGATGAGCGGGGGTCATGTCATCATTCGTCCGGAAGGAGACTGGGATCGACCGGGCATACTCGATCAATCCGGGTTAAGAGGTTCGACATATCGAGAAAGCAATTCTGTAAAAGCGCGGACGACTTTGACATGAAAGATTTCAAGACGGAACCGGAATGGTGGCTAACTGATAAGGCTACGCTTGTATGTATCGCGGCTTCGCGTTTCGGCTCGCCATTTCCATTGTCATTTACAATGTCGCTCGTCGAGCTTTGGCGAGCGAGAAACTGGCCGATCGTCCATTTTCTTCCAGACCCGGCGTCAGGCCAATCGCCGCCGCCGGAGACGGCGCTGATTCAGCCGGGTTCGCTCTGGTTCGAAAGCGATACGGCGTCGATATGGAGCTGCTCGCGATTTCGCGAATTCCATCGCGATCAGGGAGCGCCGCCGATCGTCCTCGTTGGGGGGGATCTGGACCGAAGCATGATGGCCGTCGCCGTCGGCGCGGCGGAGAGAAGAACGCCGGCCGTTTTTCTTCCCGATACGGCGGGCGTCACGCGCTCATCGCCCAATGACGCGGCGGCGCGCAAGCGCGCGATCGGCAGCCTTCGTCATTTCGCCATGGAGGCCTCCCCGCAAACGATCATGCATATTCTGGTCGCGCGGGGGACAATACGGCGATAATCGAGATCAGGAAGCTGCGACCGCGGCGCGAGTCCCGCCACCCTCTTCGCAGCGGTGGAACTCGCGCCGATCGCTAACGGCAGCGCACAAAGAACTGTGCGCCGCAAAACCAAAACATAGGAGACATTATCCGGATATCGCCTGTCAGGAATGCGACATGGGCCGCCGGCTATTTTTTATATTTGCGGATCATCATTTCGATCGCCGTCACCGACTCCGAAACATTGAGCCAGTTTTCGGCCTGTTCGTCGTTCTTGAATTCCCGGCCCAGATTAACCGGCTCGTCATGGCCTTCCAGATGGAGGAAACACGCCCATTTGCCATTCGGCAATTGTTCCACCGTGACCTTATGATCCGCCATACCTTCACCCTTTTTGCTTTTGGCGCTTTCCTCGCAACGCCGCGCATGCGGGAAACTGCGCGCTCGCAGCCGCGTCCGCGCCAAAGCAATAACCTCGCCATTGTCCCACGGTGTTTGTCATGCGCGCGCTAGGGACAAAATCGCCGTGGATTGTCATTTTGCGCCGCAAAAAAGATATGGTTGACGTCGGTCGGGTTTATTCTTCAGGCGTGTCGCCTATCTCTCGCGCCCATGCCGCTTTCGCGAGATGTTCGGATAAATAATCGAGGAGCGCCGACACGCGGGCGGGCCGCAGCGCGCCCGGCGGCGTAATGAGGTGCAGCGCGATTTCGGCGATCCGCCAATCGGGCATAACCTCCGCCAATCTGCCCGCCGCTATATCCTCCCAGATCATGAATTCGGGCTGAAGCGCGAGGCCATATCCTTCGAGCAGCGCGGGCCTCAATGCGTCAGCGTTATTGACCTTCAACCGCCCCTCGACAGCGACCGCATAGTCCCCCAACGACGCATGATGAAAACGCCACAGTTCAGGGGAAGGCGGATTCGTATAGATAAGACAGCCATGCTTTTCGAGATCGTGCGGATGCTCGGGGCGCCCATATTTGGCGAGATAGGCCGGAGAAGCGACAAGGGGGCGGCGCACCCGGCAGAGCCGGCGCGCGCGCAGGGAAGAATCGGCGAGCGCCGCGATTCTTAGCGCGAGATCGAATCCGCCCGCGACGAGATCGACGATCTCGTCGCCCAGATGGAGATCGACGTCGACCTTGGGATAGCGGCGGAGAAATTCCGGCAGCAAGGGCGCGAGATATTTGAGTCCGAAGGACATGGGCGCAACGACGCGCACGAGGCCCTGCGGCGCGATTGCTTGGGCCAGGGCTTCCGCTTCCGCCGTCTCGCCCTCCGCGAGAATGCGCATGGCGCGCTCGCGCGCCATATGTCCGCTTTGCGTGAGCGAGAGACGCCGCGAGGTGCGATGCAGCAGCGTCACGCCCAAACGCCGCTCCAGACGGCTGATGGCCTTCGAGACGGTCGGCTGCGAGACGCCCAGCGTCTCGGCCGCCTTGGCGAAGGAGCCGGTTTCGATCACGCGGGCGAAGATCGCCCATGCTTCCAGGTCGGGGAGCTTGTGCATATCAATTTCAGAATAGATGAAATTCTATCATTGCCATTCTCGAATAGCAGCAAGCGACTTAACTCCCTCCGTATGTCAAGTCCGAATGACGGAGAGCCCAATGATTGAAGTGAGAAAATTCGCGACGCTCGGCGGCGCCGATCATGGCTGGCTCCAGGCCAAGCATCATTTTTCTTTCGCCGACTATTACGATCCCGGCCGCATGGGCTGGGGCGGGCTGCGCGTCTGGAACGACGATACGATCCAGCCGCGGGAAGGCTTTCCGCCCCATCCGCACCGCGACATGGAGATCATCACCTATGTCCGCGCGGGGGCGATCACCCATGAGGACAGTCTCGGCAATCGCGGGCGCACGGAGGCCGGCGACGTTCAGGTGATGTCGGCCGGCTCGGGGATTCGTCACAGCGAATATAATCTTGAAAGCGGCTCGACGCAGATTTTCCAGATTTGGATCGAGCCCTCGGAGCGCGGCGGCGAACCGCGATGGGACGCGCGGCCTTTTCCCAAAGGCGAACGCGCCGGCCGCTTCGTCGCCCTCGCCTCGGGCTTCGCCGAGGATCGGGAGGCGCTGCCCCTGCGCGCGCCGGCGCGCGTCCTCGGCGCGACGCTGAAGGCCGGCGAAAGCTGCGAGGTCCGTCTTGGCGCCGGTCGGCGCGCCTATCTCGTGCCGGCGACGGGCGTCGTCGAGGTCGACGGCGTGACCGTGAATGCGCGCGACGGCGCGGCGATCCGCGATGTGGACGCCATCACGATCAAGGCGCTCGAAGACGCCGAGATCGTGCTCGTCGACGTGAGTTAGGAGGAGGGCGCGACACGCGCCCTCTCGCTCCGCCGCATTTCTTTGGCGATCCCAAACGTGGGTCAATGCGGCAAAATGCGCGCTATGTTATGTGCGCCTTGGTGGGGATCATATTAGCAAATAAAGTCCTCCTCGCGCTTAGAGACGTCCAAACGCCGGGACGCTCAAGCCGAATATCGAAAGGACTTGCGATGACAAATATGCGGAACTGGGCGCTGCGGTCAGTCATGGCCGTCACAATCGCCGGAGCCGCCTATTTCGCATGGGAGAAACTGAAGCCGCAGACGCTTCCTTCCGGCATCGCCAGCGCCAATGGACGCGTCGAAGCGACGGAAATCGATCTCGCGGCGAAAACCCCCGGACGCATTGAGAAAATCCTTGTCGACGAAGGCGACTTCGTGAACGCTGGGCAGATTCTCGTCGAAATGGACACGCGAACGCTTCGCGCCCAACTTCGCGAGGCGGAGGCCGACCGTCGGCGCGCGGACATAAATGTCAGCGCCGCGCGCGCTCAGGTCGTCCAACGCAAAGCAGAGAAAGAAGCGGCTGTCGCGGCGCTCGGCCAGCGGCAGGCCGAGTTGGACGCGGCGCAGAGGCGTTTCGACCGCTCCAGGGAATTGGCGAAGCGAGGCACGGCTTCGACTGAAACCTTAGATAATGATCGTGCGCGTTTCGAGGGCGCGAAAGCCGCCGTCAGCGCGGCGGAAGCGCAAATCGCCGCGGCGGAATCCGCGATCAACGCCGCGGAATCCCAAGCCGTGGGCGCGGAGGCGGCCGTCGACGCCGCAAACGCCACCGTGGACCGCATTCAAGCGGACATCGACGACAGCGCTTTGTCGTCGCCCCGCGACGGGCGCGTTCAATATAGGGTGGCGCAGCCGGGAGAAGTGCTCGGCGCCGGCGGCAAGGTGCTGAATGTCGTCGACCTCACCGACGTCTATATGACTTTCTTTCTTCCGACCGAAACGGCCGGACGCGTCGCGATCGGCGCGGAGGCGCGCATCGTCCTCGACGCCGCGCCGCAATATGTCATTCCAGCGACTGCCACCTTTGTCGCCGACGTGGCCCAATTCACGCCCAAAACGGTCGAGACGACGGAAGAACGCCAAAAACTGATGTTCCGCATCAAGGCGAAAATCGCGCCAGAGCTTTTAAAAAAATACATCAAGCAGGTGAAGACCGGGCTCCCAGGCGTCGCCTATGTGCGCCTTGATCCCAAGGCGCCATGGCCGAACCATCTTCAGGGCGAATTGCTGCAATGAACGAAGGAATGCGCTCAGGCCCCGTCGCGCGCCTGCGCGAGGTCAGCTTGCGATATGGCGATGTCTGCGCGCTCGATTCCGTCGCGCTCGACATCCCCGCCGGCGCGATGGTCGGGCTCATCGGACCAGACGGCGTGGGAAAATCCAGCTTGCTCTCGCTCATCGCCGGCGCGCGCGCGACGCAGACCGGCACGGTCGAGGCGCTCGGCGGCGACATGGCAAGCGCCGCGCATCGCAACGCCGTCTGCCCCCATATCGCCTATATGCCGCAAGGGTTGGGGAAGAATCTCTACCCGACCTTGTCGGTCGAAGAGAACATCGATTTCTTCGCGCGCCTGTTCGGCCAGGGACGAGAGGAACGCGCGCGGCGCATCGCGGACCTCGTGGAAAATACCGGGCTTGCGCCCTTCGTGGATCGCCCGGGGGGCAAGCTTTCCGGCGGCATGAAGCAAAAGCTCGGGCTTTGCTGCGCCCTCGTGCATGATCCCGATCTGCTCATTCTGGACGAGCCGACGACGGGCATCGATCCGCTGTCGCGGCGACAATTCTGGGATTTGATCGACCGTATTCGGCATGACCGACCCGGCATGAGCGTGATCGTCGCGACCGCCTATATGGAGGAGGCGGCCCGTTTCGACTGGCTCGTCGCCATGGATGGCGGACGGACGCTCGCCACCGGCGCAGTGGAGGAATTGCTCGCGCGCACGAAGACGACGACGCTCGAAGCGGCCTTCATCGCGCTGCTGCCCGAGGAGCGGCGGCGAACGCACCATGCGGTCGTCATCCCGCCGAGAGAGGAGAAAGACACGGAGATCGCCATCGAAGCGCGGGATTTGACGATGCGCTTCGGCGATTTCGTCGCGGTCGACCATGTCGGATTTCGCATCCATCGGGGCGAGATTTTCGGCTTCCTCGGCTCCAATGGCTGCGGCAAGACCACGACAATGAAGATGATCACCGGCCTCCTGCCGCCGACCGAGGGAGAAGCCCGGCTCTTCGGCAAGGAGGTTGACCCGCGCGATCTCGCGACCCGCCAGCGCGTCGGCTATATGTCGCAAGCCTTTTCGCTCTATTCCGAGCTGACGGTCCGGCAAAATTTAGAGCTGCACGCCCGATTGTTTCGCCTGCCGGCTGAAAAAATCGAAGGCCGCATAGCCGAGGTCGCCGGCCAATTCGATCTTCGCGGCATTATGGACGAACTTCCCGGCACGCTTCCTTTGGGACAGCGGCAACGCCTCTCGCTCGCGGTCGCGATGATCCATGCGCCGGCCATGCTCATTCTCGACGAACCTACGTCTGGCGTCGATCCGATCGCCAGAGACGCCTTCTGGCAAAGACTGATCGATCTGTCGCGGCGCGACGGCGTGACGATTTTCATCTCGACTCATTTCATGAATGAAGCCGAGCGATGCGACCGGATTTCTCTGATGCACGCCGGCCGGGTGCTGGTGAGCGACGCGCCCGATGCGCTCATCGCGAAACGCGGCGCGAAGGATCTGGAGGAAGCTTTCATCGGCTATTTGGAAGACGCCGTCGAAACCGCGAAAAAAAAAGACGCTTCTCCGGGATCATTTCGGGAGCCCGAAACCCGCGCGCCGGCGTTTGAGGCAAGGCCAAACGATCCGCCGCCAACGCGGTTTTTCGAACCCATGCGCATGCTGAGTTACGCGCGCCGGGAAACGCTGGAGCTGAGACGCGATCCGATCCGCGCGGCGACCGCCATGCTCGGCACTGTATTTCTGATGTTCATCATGGCCTATGGCATCAGCATGGATGTCGAGAATCTGTCCTTCGCCGTGCTGGACCGGGACCAAACGACGACGAGCCAAAACTATATCATCAACATCGCGGGATCGCGCTATTTCAGCGAAAAGACGCCGATCGCCGATTACGCCGATCTCGATCGACGGATGCGAAGCGGGGGACTGACCGTTGCGATCGAAATCCCGCCCGGATTCGGCCGCGACGCGGCGCGCGGCCGCCCGGTCGAGATCGGCGCATGGGTCGACGGCTCCATGCCTATGCGGGCCGAGACGGCGCAAGGCTATCTCCAGGCGATGCATGCGCAGTGGTTGCGCGCCAAGAGCGATCTGGCGAGTCCCGCCAGCATCGCCATCCGCTATCGCTACAATCCCGACGTGAAGACGATCATGGCGATCGTTCCGGCGGTCATTCCATTGCTGCTGATGCTGATTCCGGCGATGCTGACGGCGCTCAGCGTCACGCGCGAAAAGGAGCTCGGCTCGATCATTAATTTTTACGTGACGCCGACGACAAGGCTCGAGTTCTTGCTCGGCAAGCAGCTTCCCTATGTCGCGCTCGGCCTTCTTAATTTCCTGCTGCTCGTCTTGCTTGCCGTATTCTGGTTTCAGGTGCCGCTCAAAGGCAGTTTTCTTGCGCTCTTTTTAGGCGCGGCGCTCTATATCGGCGCGGCGACGGCGATGGGGCTCGTCATGTCATCCTTCATGCGCAGCCAGATCGCGGCGATTTTTGGGACGGCGATCGCAACCCTTATCCCCGCGATCCAGGATAGCGGCTTCATTTATCCGGTTTCGTCGCTCGAAGGCGCCGGCGCCTTTATCGGGCGCATCTATCCGACCGCATATTTTCTTGTAATCACGCGCGGCGCTTTTTCAAAGGCTTTGAATTTCTTTGATCTGCAAAGCGCCTTCATCCCGCTGTTGATCGCCATTCCCACGCTTCTCGGCGTCTGCGTCATCCTCCTGAAGAAGCAGGAGGCATGACATGCGGATCTCGAACATCCTAGCCCTGAGCGTCAAGGAGCTGCGCAGTCTGGCGCGCGACCCCGTAATGATTGCGTTGATCGTCTACGCGTTCTCCGTGGCGATCTATACCGGGGCGACCGCGATACCGGATACGCTCAACAAGGCGCCCATCGCCATTGTCGATGAAGATCGCTCCGCTCTTTCCACCCGCATCGTCGGCGCTTTTTACCCGCCCTATTTCACGCCCCCGATCATTACCACCCTCGCCAAAATGGATTCGCTGATGAATTCGGGCGTTATCACTTTCGCCCTCGATATTCCGCCTGATTTTCAGCGGGACGTTTTGGCCGGCGACCGGCCGACGATCCAGCTTAACGTCGACGCCACCCGAATAAGCCAAGCATATTCGGGGGCCGGTTATGTCGAGACCATCGTGGCGACGGAGGTCGCTGCTTTTCTGCAGCGCTATCGCGCCGTGGCGACTTTGCCGATCGAACTCGCCCTTCGCACGCGCTTCAACCCCACCTTAAATAGAACCTGGTTCGGGGCTGTCGTGGAAATCATCAACCAAATCACCATGCTGTCCATGGTGCTGACCGGCGCGGCGCTGATCCGGGAACGCGAACATGGAACGATCGAACATCTCCTCGTCATGCCGGTCACGCCCTTTGAGATCATGGTGAGCAAAGTCGTCGCGATGGGCCTTGTCGTCCTCGTCGCTTCCGCCGTATCGCTTGTCGTCATCGTTCAGATTATTCTGTCGATGCCTATTCAGGGTTCGGTCGCGCTGTTCCTGGCGGGCGCCGCTTTCAATCTCTTCGCCACGACGTCGCTGGGCATTTTTCTCGCGACCACCGCGCGATCCATGCCGCAATTCGCCCTTCTCTTCATTCTCGTCGCGCTGGCGCTGGAAATGCTCTCGGGCGGCATGACGCCGCGCGAGAGCATGCCCTGGCTCGTTCGAGACATCATGCTCGTCGCTCCAACGACGCATTTTATCGTCCTCGCGCAGAACATCCTTTTTCGGGGATCGGGCTTTAGCGTCGTCTGGCCGCAATTCCTCGCGCTTGGCGTCATCGGCGCGGCGCTTTTCGGAATCGCCCTGGCGCGATTCAGAAAGACAATCAGCGAAATGCAATGAATGCCGCAAAGGCGCGGCGATCACGGCATTTTCGACTTCAATTTAATCGTCTCGCCATCGACGATGAATTGGCCAAAACCCTGATGGTGGATCGTCTTCGGATTTTTCCGCGCGGGATCGCTCCAGGCCTTCAATCCTTCGAGCATGAAGAGGCAATAGCGATTTACGAAGCGCGTATCGATCACGCGGCATTCGATATTGGCGAAACAGTCGGCGAGGAGCGGCGCCGCGACATCCGCCGCCTTGCGCGGCGTCAATTGGAAGGCCGCGAATTTATCGACGTCTCGTCCCGAGCAATTGCCGATCGAGACGACCTTCTCCGCCAATTCGACCGAGGGGATCGCGATGACGCATTCCTTGGTCGCGCGCAGCGCCGCGAAACTGTGATCGCGATTGCTGACGATGCAGGCGATGATCGGCGGCTCGAAATCCACCATCATATGCCAGGACATGGTCATGACATTGGCGCGGCCCTTATGCGCCGTCGTCAGCAGCACGACGGGGCCGGGTTCGAGCAGCTGATAGACTTTGGCGAGCGGCAGATCTTTCATCGTCATGCCAGTCTCCCGGCGATGCGCGCCTCATTCGGCTAAAGCGTTCTTGGCCTTTGAGAGGAGCTGCTCGACGGATAATAGCGCATTCGCGTCGCCTGTCTGTATGAGCGCGTCGAAATTCTTGGCGAGCGCGGCGCAAAAAACATGGGCCGCCGCCTCTTCGCGCGGGTCTCCGCCCCATTTCAAGGAGAGCGCGGCGTCGCGATCGCCAAGGTTCAGCGCGCTCGAGACATCCGCCGCGACATCTTTAAAACGCAGATCGAAGCCGGCGTCTTCGCCATCGAGCGTGCAGGGCAGATAGTCAGAGGTCTCGAACGGCGCATAGCCGTCGTCGAGCGTCAGCGGGATTTTGAGCGCGTCGATCGCCTGCTGCAGCGGCTTGCGTTCGGGAACATTGTTGCGATTGAGATAGGCGGTCAGCGCGCGAGCCATTTTCTTCTCCTGGCAAGCTATGCGGCGGGCGTGGCGTCAAGATAGGCCAGGATTTCCGCAAGGCCAAAATCCGTCCTGCCGTCGAAGCGGCGAAAAATCCCTTCGATGCGCGGCAAATCCTCCGGCCCTTCGACATTGAGCTTCACCTCGGGACGCGCGAGTTCTGGCGGCGCCGTCAGGCTCAGGGGCCGATAGAGGCGACTGTTCCGGCGCAGAAAGGCGGGTCCCTCCCTTCGCTGTTCGGGCTCGGCGCAACGCCTTCCCGCCTCTTCGAGCGCGGCCGCAGTGAATCCGTCGATCTCCATGCCCTTGGGATATGTGGGCGCAAGCGTATTGCCAATCCAGTCCAGCATGCCGTCGGTCATCTGCAGGAGATTGGCGACCTGATCGACCAGCGCCGGGTCGATGAGCGGATTGCCGGCGTCCACCATCAACCCGCCCTTGGCGCCGGCGGTCTTGAGAGCCGTTAGCAGGCGGCCGAGCAGATCGTCGCGCGCGCCGCTCTCGCAAGGCGTCCCGCGCATGGCGCAATAATCGAGGATCGCTTTGTTTTCCGGCGCGTCGCTCGTCGTGACGACGACGCCGGCAAGCTTGTCGACGCCCGAAAGACGATCGAGCAAATGACCGAGCAATGGCTTTCCAAGGATCGGCGACAATATGCCGGTCTCGCGTCCATCGCGCGCCAATGTCGCGGGAATGATGGCGAGAACGTCCATGATCGCGCGTCAATCCCGGATTTCGGTTTGAATGGTCAATATGTCGTAGGGCGGCGCGTTTTCGCCATTGGCGTAGCCCAATGGCTGTTCCTCCGCCTGCCCATCCTGCTTCAGCGCGCGGCGGCTCAACTTGCCGATCTCGCCGCCATAGACGTGAATGCTGATCGAGAGCTGATCCGGCAGAGCGTTCGACAGCCGCAAGCGATCGCCCTTTCCGGATGCGCGCGTCTCCACCGAACGCGGCGGCAAGGAACGGCCTGCGCCTTTCGCATGCGCGTCGCAAGGCTCTTCCACGACAGCGCCGCGCAGCACGCCCCTGATCTCCCATATCGACGGCCGTTCGATCAGCAGGCCGGCGCCACCCGAGAGAATCGTGCTGACCACGGTGAAGCGTTCGAGCCCGTCGCTGTAGAGCTGGAACTGCGCGCCGCCGCCCGGGCTCGCTATGGCAAAGGTCTCCGGCAACCAGTCGTCGCTGGCGACGAGACGCGCCATCAGATCGCGGCCGATCACGAGAATTTCCCGTTCGCTGTCGGCAAGCTCCACCATGGACTGAATGTCCCAGATGAAGCGCTTCAGCGCTGCTGGGACAGGGCCTCGCTCCAACGGCGGCAATGTCGGATCAACTATGGTCATCGTGGTCATGGTCATGGTCGTGATCTTCCGCGTGCGCGGCCGGCTTATGAACGACAAGGGCGGTGAGGAAATCGCCGGCGGCAATTACGCCGTCGTCGTCCATCTCATGGCCGAGGCCCGGACGCCGCATGCTTTTGACCGGCACGCCCTGGGCCTTGAGCCGCTCCTTTGTCGCCGTCATCGCGCTGAAGGGCACGATGGGATCCTCTTCGCCATGGATCATGAGCACCGGCGGCTTCGAGCGCATTTCGTTTTGGAGCGTCTCTTCATCGTAAAGCGCCCCCGAAAAGGCGACGAGCGCCGCCATTTGATTTTGACGCCTAAGACCGACATGCAGGGCAAGCATCGCCCCATGCGAAAAGCCAACGAGCGCGAGATGGCTGTCCGGCAGACGGCGCCGCGCGAGCGCCTCGTCGAGAAATTGATCGAGAAGAGGCCCCACGGCTCTGATCGCGTCATTGAGGCCTGCGGGACTCCAATCCGTCGTGTCGAACCATTGCCGGCCGCCGGAAGCCGCCGGAAAAGGCGCCTCGGCGGCGAGAAAATCCGCCTTGGGCATCGTCGGCGCCCAGTTGAGCGCCTGATTGACGATCGCCTCCCCATCGGCCCCCGGACCATGCAGCAGGACCACGAGAAAAGCCGGCTTGCCGCAGGACAAAGCCGCGATCCTGGGTCCTTCGACAATCGCCGTCATGTCCGGTCTCCGAGAGATGGCCGAAATCTTGTAAACGGGGCGCGGGAACGGATATGTCCCTGGTTCGCAATATGCAAAGAGACGGCCGGCCTTGTTTCGCGGAGCATGAAGCGTTGAAGAAAGATTATATCCCGGAGCTCAGCGAAGTCCGCATGGTGCGCCGCGCGCCGGAGAAGCCTTTCGCCTTTAGCGCGGACGACGCCCGCTATATCGAAGGCTGCCTTCGCGATGTGGAAGCCGCCTTTGGGCTCGACGCCTTTCCGGGCGTTCCCTTCGAGCGGATTCCGGCGCGCGCCTTGATCGGGCTGTTCATCGACTGGTGGCGCGGCTTGGAGCCAACGAACGAAAGTCAACAGGAAGCGCATGCGCGTCTTCCCGCAGCGATCCGCCTGCTCGACACTGTCTCCACCTGGATGGAGGAACTCGCGCGACGCGAAGGCTCCGGTCGTTCGTGACAGGCGGATAAGCGGTTCATATTCAGCTTCGCGGCCCATCAGTTCGCCACAAGCGCATCGCGCAGCAGCAGAGCGATATGCTTGGCGCGACGACCGGAGCCATGTTCGATCTGATGGCGGCAGGAAAATCCATTGGCGATGAGCGGCGTATCGGCTGCGGACGCCCGCACCGCCGGTAGAAGCGAGAGTTCCGCCATCCGCATGGAGGCCTCATAGTGTTCAGCCTCCAGCCCGAAGCTCCCGGCCATTCCGCAACAGCTCGTCTCGACGACGTCGAAGGAAAAGCCAGGTATCCAACCCAGCACCTTGCGCATCGCCTTCATCGCGCCGAAGGCCTTCTGGTGGCAGTGGCCATGCACCAGCGCCTTGGGAAGATTCAGCGGCTTCAGCTCGAGGCGCAGGCCATTGTTCTGATATTCGCGCGAAAGAAATTCTTCGAGCAGATAAAGCTGCTTGCCGAGGTCGCCGACCTCCTGTCCGAGGCCCAGACTGTAGAGTTCGTCGCGTAGCGACAGCAGACATGAAGGCTCAAGGCCGATGATCGGCGTCTGGGCGACGATTTCATCGCGGAAGGCGGCCAGAACCCGCTTGGCCTCGCCCCTGGCCTTTTCGACCATGCCGGTGGTGAGATAGGTGCGCCCGCAACAAAGCGGCCTCTCAGGCTCCGCATCGGTCGCCGCAGGCTTCGCGACGCGTACGCGATAACCCGCATATTCGAGCACGGATACGGCCGCTTCGGCGACATGCGGATCGAAATGATGGCAGAAAGTGTCGACGAACAGGATGACCTCGCCGCGCGCGCCGGTCTCTCGGCGGGCCGGCGTCGTCCACGCAAAAGCTTTTGGGGCGGGCTCGGGAATCGGTCGCCTCGCCGTGACGCCAAGCCATTTCTCGACGAGTTTCGCGATCGGGCCAAAGCTGTTGCGCAGGCGGATGGCGAAGCGCATGAGGGCGCGATATCGGCCGGTCCATTCCGGCACGCCCCCGAACAGGCGGGTGCGGAGAGGAACGCCCGCGATCTCGTGACGCTGCGCAAGATATTCGGTCTTGATCAGCGTCATATCGACGGCGCTCGGACACTCCTTCTTGCACGCCTTGCAGGAGACGCATAAATCCATCGCTTCGTCGAGGCGAGGGTCGGCGAAGGCGCCTTCGCCGGCGCCGTCATTGAGCGCCGCCTTGAAGGCCGCGACGCGCGCCTCCGTCGAATGTTTGCGATCGCCGGTGATGCGATAGCTCGGGCACATCACCCCCTTGCCGGTATTCTGACAATCACGGCTGTGCATGCATACCGCCACCGCCTTGGCGTAATTGCCGCCGGTGGCCGGAATGCCGGAATAAGCGTCGCCGATGCCGTACGTATCGTAAGCCGACCAATCGAGGAAGGTTTTCATGCAGCTTCTATTTCTTGCCCGGCGGAGCGCAAGCAAGAACTGCACCGCGAACTGGCGACGCAGCCATCAACGAAAGGCTCCCGGCCAATGTCGGCAAACAATAAACTCATAGGAAAACAGTGGGATCGCTTAATGCGAGCCAATATGTCGCGCATCGGCCGTTCGGGGCCTGCGTGCGCGGATTTCGTCGTCGCCCTATATCAAGCCCACAAGTGAAGACGATGCGATCTTATGACGATGACGATCTCAGTCATCGGGATTTGTCGCGACGGCTCACGCAACCTTCTTGATGGAAGACCAACATGGAATATCGGCGCCTTGGACGCTCCGGCCTGCGCGTGCCCGCTCTCAGCTTTGGAACGGCCACCTTCGCCGGCGGCGATGATTTCTTCAAAGCCTGGGGGTCGACCGATTCCGCCGGCGCCGCGCGCTTGATCGATATTTGCCTCGATCATGGCGTGTCCATGTTCGACAGCGCCGATGTCTATTCGAATGGTCTGGCGGAACAGATTCTTGGCGAAGCCATCAGAGGCAAGCGCAATCGGCTGCTGATTTCAACCAAGGCGACTTTTGCCTTCGGCGAAGGACCGAATGATTATGGCTCTTCGCGCCAGCATCTTATCGACGCCGTCGATGGCGCGCTCAAGCGATTGGGCGTCGATCACATCGATCTGTTTCAGCTTCACGGACAGGACTATAATACGCCGGTCGAAGAAACGCTTTCCACGCTTGATGCGCTCGTGCGATCCGGCAAGATTCGTTATATCGGCTGCTCCAATTTTACCGGCTGGCATTTGATGAAGTCGCTGGGCGTTGCGGAGCGTTACGGCTATCCCCGCTATGTCGCGCATCAGGCCTATTACTCTTTGCTCAACCGCGACTATGAATGGGAGTTGGCGCCGCTCGGCCGCGATCAGGGCGTCGGCGCCGTGGTCTGGAGCCCGCTCGGATGGGGAAAACTCACCGGCAAAATTCGTCGAGGCCAGCCGGCGAAGCAAGGCACGCGCGCGCATGACATCGCCGACACCGGGCCGCCTTTCGAGGAGGAGCGGCTGTTCAGGATCGTCGACGCATTGGATGTGGTGGCGCAGCAGGTCGGAAAATCCATTCCGCAGGTGGCGCTCAATTGGCTCCTGCAGCAACCGACCGTGTCCAATGTCATCATCGGCGCGCGCGATGAAGCGCAGTTGGTCGAGAACATCGGCGCGGTGGGCTGGAATTTGACCGCCGAGCAGGTCGCAATGCTCTGTGCGGCGAGCGATGCGCCGGCGGCCTATCCGGTCTGGCACCAGCGGGGTTTTCCCACCTTGAACGAATGGGGCTAAAACGGCGCGCCGCGTCTTTTGGAGCGACCTTTCTGTCGTTGACTACGACACAGCTATGTTCGTTCCCTATGCAGCTTGACGCCGCGCGAAGCGACAAGGTCTTTCTCGCGATTGAGCGCGAACTTCTGCGTTGCGCGCGTGGCGTCATTCGTCGTCTCTCTCAGATTTATATGCTAATCAACTATTTAGAGGCGAAGAGGCAGGACGGGCGCATGCGCCGCCAAGGAGATTTCTGCTCTTTTCGACGCCCTCGGGCCGAATGAGCGGCGTCAGTTTGCCCTTTTCCTTAAGCGGCGCGGAACGGCGCCGTTCTTGAATTGGGCCTCCCTATGGAGGCCCATATGACCGACGCCGAGAGCGATTCTCGCGCCCAATCACGATCCCTGCGCACATTGATCGCCTTGGACGGCGACGCCTTGCCCGCCGACATCCGCGCCTATCATCAGCGCACGAAACACGCCCCGACCCGCTATGCGCTCGGGCCCGCCTTCCTCGACTGGACTTCGCAGCCTAATCCCTATCGGCGCTTCGAGGGAGCGCCTCTTGTCGAATTGCCCTTGCGCGACGCCGAGGAAACGCCGCCTTTCCCCGGTCCCGCGCCGACGCCCGCTCCGTTGAGCCGCGCGGCGCTCGGCCTCTTCTGCGAATTGGGCTTTGGACTGAGCGCCTGGAAGAGCGTCGAGGGCTCGACCTGGGCGCTGCGCAATAATCCGTCTTCCGGCAATCTTCATCCGACGGAAGCCTATCTGCTGACAAACGCGATCCCAGATTTGGGCCCCCGAGCCGCGCTTTATCACTACGCGCCGGAATATCATCTCCTGGAGGAGCGCGCGCGTTACGAAGCCGATGCGCTGCCCGAAGGCGGATTCCTGCTGGGGCTCAGCGCCATTGCTTGGCGTGAAAGTTGGAAATATGGAGAACGCGCCTATCGCTATTGCCAGCTCGACGCTGGCCACGCCATTGGCGCGGCCGCGCAGGCGGCCGCGGCCCTGGGATGGCGCGCCGAAGTTTTGACTGAACCTTCGGACGATGAGGTCGCGGCGCTTATTGGCCTCGATCGCGCCGACGCCTGGCGCCGGCGCGAGGAGGAGCATCCCGACGCGCTGCTCTGGATCTCGACGAGCGAAAATTCGCAGACGCCCGATCTCTCCTCCTTGCTTGCCGCGCCGCGCCAATGGAGCGGCAAGGCCAACCAAGTCAGCGACGATCACGATGGCTGGCCGGTCGTCGACCAGGCGCCGCGGCTATGCCGAAAGCCGCGCATGTCGCCGCCGTCGCCCCCGGCGGCTCATCCGGCAAGACAGGCCCCTTATGCGTCGCAGATCGGCGAAGTCGTGCGCAAACGGCGCAGCGCGCAAAAAATGGATGGCGTCGCAATTCTCTCCCGCGAAAACTTCCGGGCGATGCTGATGGCGACGCTCCCGGGAGCCGAGCCATTGCTTGCCGCCTTTTCGTGGCGTCCCGCGCTTTCTCTTTTGCTTTACGTTCATCGGGTGGAGCGCGTCGAGCCCGGCCTCTATCTCCTGCCGCGCGACGAGGATGTCGCCGCCCGTTTGCGTGCGGCGGCCGCGCCGGACCTCGCCTGGACGCCCGTCGATTTGAACGGGTTTGAGATTTTTCTCCTGCGCTCAGGCTCTTTCGAGCGAGAGGCCGCGCAAATGGCCTGCCTGCAGCCGATTGCGGGAAAGGGATGTTTCGCGGTTGCGATGATCGCGGATTTCGACCGAGCCCTTGTCGAAGAAGGCGGCTTCGCCTATCGGCGGCTGCATTGGGAAGCGGGCCTCATCGGCCAGGCGCTTTATCTGTGGGCGACCGCCGCAGGTCTCTCGGGCACGGGGATCGGCTGCTTCTTCGACGATGAAGTCCATCGTCTCATCGGTCTTTCGCCGGATGGCGACCTCTTTCAAGACATTTACCACTTCACTGTCGGCGGGCCTTTGGAAGACGTTCGCATCGCGACGCTGCCGGCCTATCCTCCTGAACTTCGGGAACGCGCATGAACATTCAAATCGATAAGCCGCATGTGGAAGCGCTGATCGCGCGCTTTCCGGGACACGCCGGACTCTCCGCGCAACTGCGGTTTGGCGACAAGGTGGAAGTCGATCTCGCGCATCTTTCAACCGCCGAGTTCGATTTTCTCGAAGAACTCTATCGCGAATCCGGACCGGAGCTGCATGCGCGCGCCGCGCAGCTCGCAACGTTGCGGTCCGCGCTCGCAACGGAAGGCACTCGTTTCGAAGCCAATGATCTCGAAGACGTTCTGCCTGCGCTGGTAAAATATCTGACGACCGGCGCGATCCGCGGCTGGCTGTTTTCGGCGAGCGTCACCACCAAGGCCCTGCCTTACGTCATAACGCGGTTCGATTACGTGCCGGCCTCCAATGACGAGGCCGGTAAAATTCTCATTGAGATGAAGGCCAATGTGAAGGGCACCTTGCAGACGAGCCTTGTCCGCATCATGGCCGCCGACGTCGCGGGGCGCACGATAAGCGAAATTCTGGCGGCCAGAGGATTCCTGCGCGAAACGCCGGCGCTGATCGAGGCGTTCGACGCCTCAAGCGAGACTTACTTCGATTGGCGTCGCCGCTACGGCGCGCAATTTTCGGGCAAGGGAACAGGCTTTTTCGCGGAGGATCCCAACGCCACGCATCGCGACACCGACTGGTCGCGCAAGGATGTGGTGGTCTTGTCGACAAGCGGCGGCGAGGCGCGGCTCGTCAATGACGAGGCGGTGCTCTCGGCGCGCAGCCTGACGCTCGAAGCGCCGGGCGACGTGCTGGGCCACTTTCTCCGCAAGGCCGGCAAGAGCAACCGCTTCGCCGCCGAGGACGAATTGGCCGAGCTGCAGGCGCAAATCCCGGAGGGACTTTTCACGCAAATCCCCGTGCATCCCTATATCCTGATGTTCCATCTCGATCTGCACCATCATGTCTGGGTGCATGTCGATGAGATGCGCCTCTATCGCTATCAGCCGGAGTTGAAAGAAAAGCTCGTGCTGCCGGAGGAGCAGACCGATCTCATCGATATTCTCACGGCGGAGATGGATGTGCTCATGGACGACATCGTTCAGGGCAAATCCGGCGGCACAACGGTGCTTTGCGCCGGTCCGCCCGGCGTCGGTAAGACGCTGACCGCGGAAGTCTATTCGGAGATCATTCAGCGTCCGCTCTATCGGGTCCATTCCGGCCAGCTCGGCCTCAATGTCGCGACGATGGAGACGGCGCTGAAAGAGATTCTGACGCGCGCGCAAAGATGGGGCGCGGTCATGCTCATCGACGAGGCGGATGTCTATATCAAACGGCGCGACGACAATATCGCCATGAACGCCGTCGTTGGCGTGTTTCTGCGCGTGCTCGAATATTTCAACGGCCTGCTGTTTCTCACCACGAACCGCGTCGACGATATCGACGAAGCCATCGTTTCGCGTTGCATCGCCTTGATCAAATATAATCCCCCCGACGACGACGCCAAACGACGCATCTGGCAGGTCATGGGCGAACAATTCGGTCTCGCGCTGGACAAGCCGGTGATCGATCAGCTTGTCGAGACCTTCCCTGAAGCGACGGGCCGCGACATTAAAGGCCTCGCGAAGCTCACCGCGAAATTCTGTCATCAGAAGAACGCCGTTCCGGATATCGACGTTTTCCGGCGTTGCGCGATCTTCCGCGGACTCGACGTCATGAGAAGCGCCGGCGCTCATTGATCGATGGAAACCCATCGTCAGACGGCGTCAGCGGTCGCGCGCAATCGCGAACCGATATTGGACGTCCTGCGTTCCAACTTGCCCAAGCAAGGCGTTGCGCTTGAGATCGCAAGCGGCTCCGGCGAACACATTGTCTATCTGGCGGCGCATTTTCCCGAGCTTGTGTTCTGTCCCTCCGATATCGACCAAGGCGCGCGTCAAAGCATCGCGGCCTGGACCCAAACGTCGGGACTTCAAAATGTTCGTGCGCCCCTCGCGCTCGACGCGGCGAGCGCCGATTGGCCGTTAGAGAGAGCGGATGCAATCCTTTGCATCAATATGATCCATATTTCGATCTGGGCCGCCACTGAGGGACTGTTCAGGGGCGCAAATAGAATTTTGGCTCCCGGCGCGCCCTTATATCTTTACGGCGCCTATAAGCGCGCGGGCGCGCACACGAGTCAAAGCAACGAAGAGTTTGACGCCTGGCTCCGCAATAAAAACCCGGCTTGGGGCGTGAGGGATATCGAGGCGGTCGTCGAATGCGGCGTGGCGCATGGTTTCTCCGAGCCCCAAATCATCGCAATGCCCGCGAATAATTTGAGCCTGATTTTTCGGCGGCGCAGCGCGACCGAAGCGTAGCTCGAGGAGCGGCGGCTTAATTTTTGCTGCTTTGAGAAGAATACGCCGCCAAAGGCGTTTCCTATGACTGGTCGCGCCATAGAGGAACGAAATGTTCGTCAGGGTCTGCAAGGAAGACACGCTTGTCGAGGGCGGCATGCGCATCGTGATCGTCGACTCCCAGCTTGTCGTTCTGGCATGGCCGGAGGACGGCGTCGTCAAAGGATTTCAGGGCGTTTGTCCGCATACGAACGCGCCGCTCGCGGAGGCGGAATTCGACGGCGCGACGCTCACCTGCCCCGTTCATTTCTGGACCTGGGACATGAACACGGGCCAGCCGACGCATCCTCATGCAACGCCGCTCGCCGAATATCCCGTGAAAATCGAGGATGGAATCGTATACGTGGATGCGGAGGGCGTGACGCCGATATTCGCCGAGCAATGATTGCTTCTGCCTCCTGAAGGGAGTTTTGAGGTCGAACGATGACGCGCTCTATTGGCCTCTAATTTGCCTCGCGTCTCCAAAGGAAGAAGCTCTGGCAATCACGGGAGTGGCTCTATTATGCCTGTCGACCTCAAAAAGGATTGGACGGAGGCGGAACTCGCCGCATTGATCGGCTCGGTCGAAGACGATCGCGACTGGCGCTTGGAGGTCAGCCCGGAAGGCGTCGCCGATCTTGCGGATAAGACCGCAAATCCTACCGGCGCGGATTATGACGAGACGCTCCATTGCTTCTTTGAAACCTGGATGCAGGGAACGGACTTCGTCGGGTCATCGGCGGCGAGCGACAAGCAGCTGGTGGGAAAGATCGCGAAGGCGCTGCGCGAAAATTACCCCACCGTGAAAGCGACGAAATTTGTCTATGTGGAATTATAAGCGCGAAGGAACAGCGATCGCCGCTTGAAAAGCGCGGCGCTTTCGACTTGGCGGAAAACCTCTCGCCAAAGATGAAGACCGCATTATCCCAGAAGCTTATCTCCATCGCTGGCGCATTCTTTGCTTTGCGAAGCGCGGGCGGAGGGGCCGATGGCGGGATTGTTGCACAAATTTCTGTCAGACAAGAGCGGGCATTTCGTCGTCATCTTAGGCACGAATGAGATCGCCTCGGCGGTAGCGGTTCAATTGACGCGCGAAGGGTTTCGCGTGGTGCTCAGTCACGACCCCTATCCCCCTGTCATCCGCCGCGGAATGGCTTTCCATGACGCACTATTCGACGATCGCGCGGAAGTCGACGGCGTGAGCGGACGTCGCGCCGAGAGCAATCTGGAAATTGTCCAAGTGCTGTCCGAGGCGGGTCTCGTCGCCGTCAGCTCCCTGCAACTCACCGATATACTTGCTCTCCGCGTCCCCGATATCTTGGTCGACGCCCGCATTCAAAAGCACAAGCTGACGCCAAATTTGCGCGCGATCTCAGGCCTTTCGATCGGTCTCGGCCCGAATTTCACCGCGGACGTCAACTGCGACATCGCCATAGAAACCCATCCCTCCCATACGGGAGAAATGCTGGAAGAGGGAACCACGCGGCATCCGGACGGCGCGCCCCGATTTCTTGGCGGGGTTGGCAAGGAACGCTTTGTCTATTCGAGTCGCCCCGGCGTGTGGCATACGCCGCTCGACATCGGCGCTCGGGTCTTCAAGAATTTCGTCATCGGCCGACTCGACGGGCTCGAAGTCCATGCGCCCATGGACGGCTTCTTGCGCGGCGTCGCCCGCGACGGCGCCCATATTCCCGAGGGAGTGAAGCTCATTGAAGTCGATCCGCGCGGACGAGACTCGAGCTGGACGGACACGGACGACAGGGGCCGCGCGATCGCCGAAGCGACCTCGAAGGCGATCAGAAGCGCCTTTTGGCGGCTCCGAACGACCGCTGTCCCCGTCAATGTCACCCATCATTGACAGACTTCACAGATAGACGCGGCGGCCGTTGGCGCGTCAATTTCCTCCCGTGCGCATAAACGCTTGGCGCAAACCACTGCGAAAGTTGAACCATGACGTCAGCGACGCTTAGCGATACTTCACCCTTCGCCCGCATCGGGGGGGCGACCACCGTCGATCGCCTGGTCGACGCCTTCTACGACAATATGGAGACGCTGCCCGAGGCGCAGGCCATTCGCGCGATGCACGCGCAAGATCTCGGACCGACGCGCGCGATCTTGAAAGTATATCTTGCGGAATGGCTCGGCGGGCCTAGGGAATATTCCGCGCAGAAAGGACATCCGCGATTGCGCATGCGCCACATGCATCTTTCAATCGGACCGCAGGAACGGGACGCCTGGCTGCTTTGCATGAGCCAGGCCCTCGCTACAACAGTCCCCGATGTGGAAATGCGCGAGCATCTCTATCAGAATCTCGCGAAGCTAGCGGACTGGATGCGCAATGACCCCGATAATGCGCATGATAAGGGTCATCGCTAAATCAGTCGCGACGATATTTCAGTTAGGCGCAAGTCGAGATTTGCCGTTCGGCGACGCGCAGCATGAAGCGGCTGCGCAAAACGCCTATTGCATAAAGCCAACCGTCAAGATCAGCCGAATTTGAACAGAACCCCATAGCCGCCGCGCGGATAGTTCCATTCGATGTCGCCAGTGGGCTCGCCGATGATGCGGCAAGTTCCGCATTCGACGCAGCCATCGGTCGTGATTTCCACCTGGCCGGCCGAATTGAGCTCATAGCAATGGGCCGGGCAGACATTCAAAAGGCTGAGGAGCTGCGGCGACGGCTTCGTATGAGGCCTCACCTTGATATGGGCGCGGCCGGCGTCGACAAGATAGCGATTGAGATAGAGCTTGTCCTCTACCCTTACGGAAGACTCAGTGGTCATTTCCATCTCCGTTTCCAACCGTCGAGAATTTCCCGACTAGCGCCACGCTCGCGCCAACTTGAAGGCGTCGCCAAACAGACCCGACCAGGATCGCGCCTGAATGAATGAACGGAATGTCTTCTTTTCCTTTTCCGCTTTCGGCGTGCCGTCGACGCGAACGAAATTGCTCATCGCCTTCGAGACGAGCTGCGGATATGTCAGGAAGAAGTTCTGCGACTGGATATGCAATAGTTCAGGCATATCCTTGTATTTTTTCAGATCCTTCATCACGAAGGAATCGTCGAGCATTTTCTTGTAGAGCGCCAGATTTTCCTTGGTCATGGGGTCGCGACGCGACTTGACCTGGAAGATCGCCTCCGCCGCCAGCCGACCGGAGGTCATCGCGAGATTGGAGCCTTCGCGATGGATGGCGTTGTTCAACTGCGCCGCGTCGCCGACCATGACCCAGCCGTCTCCGTAGAGCTGCGGCACCGCCTTGTAGCCGCCCTCCGGAATGAGATGCGCCGAATATTCCTTGACCTCAGACCCTTCGATGAGCGGCCGAACGGAAGGGTGCTGTTTGAACTTCTCGAGGAGCCCGTAGGGCGTCTCGCCGGATTTCTCGAAGTCCGACACGAGGCAGCCGATGCCAAGCGAGATCGACTCCTTGTTGGAATAGATGAAACCCATTCCCGTCATGCCGTGGGAGATCGTGCCGACGGCTTCGATCACCGCGCCTTCATCGCCGCGAAGATTGAAACGGGCTTCAATCGTCTCGCTCGGCAGGAAATGCATTTCCTTCACGGCAAGCGCGACTTTGTCCGGCGGCGGCCTGTCGCGCAGTCCGGCGCGGGTCCCGAGCAGTCCGCTCACGCCCTCGGCGAGCACGACGACGTCCGCAGCCACTTGACCGTTCTTGCGATCGGTCCTGACGCCGATCACCTTGCCTCGCGCATCCTGCAGCAATTCCGTCACGGTCGTTTCGCAAAGGACGGTGGCGCCGGCCTCCTGAACCTTCTTGGAGAACCATTTGTCGAATTGCGCACGAATGATCGTGTAGCGATTGGGACGCTCTTCGTTGAAGTCGTCGGAACGATAGTGCAGCCCGGTATGCGAGTTGTCGTCCATCATCCAGAAGCGCTGCTCGACGAGATGACGCTCCAGCGGCGCATCTTCCCGGAAATCCGGAACGAGCTTTTCGAGCATGTCCGAATAAAGGATCGCGCCCTGCACGTTTTTCGAGCCGGAATATTCTCCCCGCTCCAGTTGCAGGACTTTGAGTCCTCTTCGCGCGAGCGTCAAAGCGGCGGCGTTGCCCGCCATGCCAGCGCCGACCACGATAGCGTCGAAGCGTTCGTCGATCATGGGCTTTCTCTCCTTAGCTCGCGAGCCGGTCGCGCTGATTCGGAGACAGTCGCTTACGGAATGCTTCCGTTAATGCAGGCAAAAGTCGTACCGCATCGGTGATGACGCCGAGATGCGCAAAATCGAAGATCGGCGCGTTTTTGTCGGTGTTGATCGCGAGAATATAATCGGCGCCCTCGACGCCGACCCGGTGCTGAATCGCGCCGGATATCCCCGCGGCAATGTAAAGCTTCGGCCTGATCGTCTTGCCGGTCTGGCCGATCTGGCGGTCCGAAGTCACCCATCCCTTTTGGACGAGAGGCCGCGAACAACCATATTCGGCGCCGATCACCGAGGCGAGTTGCCGAACGAGTTGGAAATTTTCGGGAGAGCCGAGTCCAAGACCTCCCGCCACCACAACATCCGCATAGGCGAGATTGGATTTCGAAGAATCGCGGTCCGGCAGGAAAGACAACACTTTAGTGATGATGTCGTCTTCGACCAGCCCCAGCGGATGCTCGATGACGCGGCCAAGCGGCTTTTCGACGCGCTCGGGCATTGGCATCACGCGCGGTCGCACGGTCGCCATCTGCGGTCGGTAATTCAGCGTGAAGATCGTGCACAGCAGCGAGCCGCCAAATGTCGGCCGCGTCGCCGCGAGCGAACCTTCGGCGTCGACATCGAGTTCGGTGCAGTCGGCGGTCAGTCCCGTGAGCAGCGTGGTCGCCACGGAGCCGGCGAGATCGCGGCCAAGCGTCGTCGCGCCCAACATCAGAATCTCGGGCTTATAGACATTGACCAAATCGGTCAAAGCCTTGGTGTAACTTTCGTTGCGATAGTCCTTCAGGAGATCGTCGGCGACGAGATAGACGAGATCGGCGCCATAGCAAAAGGCCTCGCGCACGACCGCCTGCGTCGCTTCGCCTGGCTCTCCGACGACGACCGCGGCGAGATCGACGCGAAGCTTGTTGGCGAGTTCGCGCCCCGCGCCCAAGAGCTCCCAGGACACGGGATGAACCTGCCCCCGCTCTTGTTCGACAAAGGTCCATACGTGTTTGTATGCTTTGAGATGTTCGGGCAGCTCCTTCTTGGCCGCCGCGCGCCCCGCCGGAGCAGGAGCTTTTGGTGCGTCACTCATTCTTCTCGCTCCTGTTTCTGGATAGGCTAGTAGCCTCTTGAAAGCTTCTCGAGTTCGCTCTCGAGCTTCGGGCGCCGCTTGAAGAGTTCCTCGATGAGCGCCTCTCCAGGCTGCTCGCCAAGCTCCAGAAGCTCGGCCTTCTCGGCGCGCGGCTTCGGCGCGAAGACCTTTTTAACAATGGTCGGCGACCCGCGCAGACCGCATTTCGTGATGTCCTCGACGCCGGCGTCCTGCGCGCTCCATTTGACGACTTCCGCCCGCGCCGCCTTCAGCGCGTCAGTCAGCGAACCAATGCGTATCTCATTGACGCCTTCGAGAATGGCGATAAGGCAGGGCAGCTTGCTGCGCAGGGTCTGCACGCCGCCCTCGGCGCGCCGCTCAACCTCGATCATGCGGTTTTCGAGATCGACCGAATTGATGTGCGAAACATAGGTGAGCTGAAGCAATCCGAGCCGTTTGGCGACCCCCGGTCCGACCTGCGCGGTATCGCCGTCGATCGTCTGCTTGCCGGTGAAGACGATATCGGGGGGACCGAACTCGGCGCCGATCTTTCGGATGGCCGTCGCGAGCGCATAGGTCGTCGCGAGCGTATCGGCGCCGGCGAAAAAGCGATCGGTCAGCAGAACCGCGCGATCGGCCCCGAAGCTCAACGCCTTGCGCAGACTATCCTCCGCCGAAGGCGGCCCCATGGTCAGGATCGTGACCTCGCCGCCATACTGCTGGCGTAGCCGCAGCGCCTCTTCGATCGCAAAAAGATCGTAAGGATTGATGATCGTCGGAACGCCCTGGCGCATGATCGTGTTCGTCACCGGATGAACGCGGATCTGCGCCGAGTCGGGCACCTGCTTCATACAAACGACAATGTGCACTGCGATGGTCCTTTGCTCACTTTAGAACGTTGAGTTGCACCAATGTCGGCGGCGCAGCCGGCTTGACCGCGTCCTTGTGGACCTTGAACAGACGCTCGTCTATCGGCGACGACTTGAGGAAATCCTCATAGGCGCGCTCCAGAAAAGCTTTGCATTTTTCCGTCACTTCCCCGTCGGAGGCGGCGGAGAAATCCTCGCTGAAGAGATATTGGCCCATTCGACGCAAAATATGCAGGCGCGCCACGTTAACCACCTTGGGGTCGTAGTCCACGCCGAGCAGCGAAAAGAAATCTTCGGCGGAAGAAGCCTTTCGCAGCTGCTCCAAAATGCCTGGGGCGTCGGTCATTTCAGTCTCCTCTATATGATCCTTGCTTCCGGTAGCTTGGGCGCCGCGTCGCTTGTTTTATTCGGGCGGCCTTCCTTATCCCGCAAGCGCTGCTGGAGATGCGACAGGCGCGTCTCCAAAAATTCCACGCGATCGACCAAAACCGCGAACGCTTCCCCGACCGGATCCGGCATCAAATGATGATTGAGATTGATGCGCCCATCGAAGGTGCAACGGCTCATTTCACGATGCACGATCCTGGCGGGAATGCCAACAACCGTCGCTTCTCGCATGACGTTTTCAATGACCACGGAATTGGCGCCCACGCGCGAATTGCGGCCGACGGTGATCGGCCCCAAAATCTTGGCCCCAGCCCCGATGATGACGCCGTCTTCGATCGTGGGATGTCGTTTTCCCGGCGACCATGAGACGCCGCCAAGCGTCACCCCGTGATAGAGAGTCACGTCGTCGCCGACGACGGCGGTTTCTCCTATAACGACTCCCGCGCCATGGTCGATGAAAAAACGGCGGCCAATGGTCGCACCGGGATGAATGTCGATATTTGTCAGAAACCTTGCAAACCAGGAGATGAAGCGCGCCGCGAAACGAAAGTTACACAACCAAAGCCAGTTCGCGAGCCGATGCCAGATGACGGCGTGAACGCCCGGATAGGTCAGCAAGGTTTCAAGCATTCCACGGGCCGCCGGATCCCGCAGGGAAACGCAGCTCAAATCCTCCCACACCAGCTGCAGCCGGGTCGGACGCCGAATATTCCGGTCCGGGGCGGTTTCGTGAACGGCCTCTTTCGCGCATTCGAGCATCGTATCCTCACAGACCTCTCGACGCCGATTGTTCGCGCACGTTGCGCCAAATCGAGGTCAGCTGCTCGCCGCTGACCGGCTCCTTGTGGTTAAGGGCGTGAACCCGGACGAAAGCCACGATCTGGCTGAGCTCTTCCGAACTGGCCGGCAAACTCAGGCCGTCCAGCGCCGCCGTGACCGCCGCCGAACCCGAATGTTTGCCGATGACGATCCGGTGCGCCCGGCCGAGGATACGCGGATCGAAGGCTTCGTAGGAGCGCTGGTCCTTCAGCAAGCCGTCGACGTGGATGCCCGATTCATGCGTGAAGACATGGTCCCCGACGATGGATTTGTTCAACGGGATCGGCCGTCTTGCGGCGGCGGAGACCAGAGCGGCCACATTCTGCAATTCGGTCAGCACCACGCCCGTTCGGTATTTGTAGAGCTGCATGGCGGCCATCGCCACTTCCTCGAGCGGCGCATTGCCCGCGCGCTCGCCAAGCCCGATCACGGTGACGGACGCATGGGTCGCGCCCGCCTTGATCCCGGCGAGCGTGTTCGCCGTCGCAAGGCCAAGATCGTCATGGCAATGAATCTCGAGCTCCATATCCGTCTCGGCGCGGAGCTTCGCGACGAGATCGAAGGCGGAGAACGGATCGAGCACGCTCAGCGTGTCGGCCACCCTGAACCGGCGCGCGCCCGCGCCCCGAGCGGCGGCCATGACTTCGATGAGGAAATCGGGATGCGCGCGCGAGGAATCCTCGCCGCCGACAGCGACGTCCAGGCCCTTGCCGCGCGCATAGGCGACGACGCTCTTCGTCTGCTCCAACACGCGCGAACGGTCGCCGCGCAATTTTATCTCGATCTGCGTATCCGAAACCGGAACGGAGAGATTGACCATCGTCACGCCGGAGGCGATCGCCGCGTCGACGTCTTCGCGCCGCATGCGGCACCAGGCGATGGGCGTCAGCGGCAGACCGGCCTCCACGATCGAACGGATCGCGCCGATTTCTTCAGCCCCCATAGCGGGCGTGCCCGCCTCGAGTTCGGTGACGCCAGCCTTGGAAAGGGCGCGCGCGATCTCGACTTTTTCGGCGACTGTGAAGGCGACGCCAGGCGCCTGCTCGCCATCCCGCAAGGTCGTGTCATTAAGCACGACCTCTCGCGCATAGGGTCCCTGCGGGCCGCTGATTTGCTCGGATTTCTCTATGCGTTTCGACTGGAACATCGACCTGATCGAGCAAGATTGCCGCTCGCTCCTCTCGGGCGCAGGATGCGGCGCGCCCCCTTTTTCAAGGCCCCAGACACGGGCTTTGCTTCGTAAGCGTCCAACGCTCGAAGGATGGAATCCTGTTCCGCATTCGAGTCGCTCATTGGCTTCAGTTGAAGGACTTCTGGCAGCCGCAGGTGGAAGTCGCGTTCGGGTTCTCGAAGGTGAAGCCCGCGCCCGCGAGGTCCTGCTTATATCCGAGCGTCATCCCTTCCAGCCGCGGGCGAGACGCAGGATCGATGAAGAAGCGGATGCCGCCCGCTTCGACCACGATGTCGTCGCTCCTCTGCTCCTTGTCGAGATCGACGACATATTGGTATCCCGCGCAGCCGCCTTCCTTAACCAGGATCCGGAGACCGCCCTCGTGCTGGCCGGCTTGCGCCATCGCTTCCTTGACCGCGGCGATGGCGGTATCTGAGACGACAATCATGCCCGGAACCCCCGAATTCAATTGCTTCGCTGGGTAAGGATTAAGCAATGCATATGCCAGGGGTGCGCCGCAATATATAGCGCAATTACAACAATTTGCGATTTTAATTGTATTGTTTACGACACAAACATGGCCGACAGGGCCGATGAGCGTCAGTCTCGCATTGTTTCCTTCGAGACGCCGTCCCCCGCCACCCGGCTCAATCCGGCTTCCTCGCCGAAACACTGATTGTAATCGGCGCAATTGGTGCAGACGGGCGTGCTGCACATCACAAAGCCGTCCGCTTCGCACATCACCCGGTAGATAAAGCGCTTCCAGCGCATGTTCTTGTCGTTGCGGATGGCGAGCGGTCCAAAATGCCGCTCCAGGAGCCGCGTGAGTTCGGTTCTGTTTCTAAGGCCGAGGTCTTCCCAAAGATGGTTTGGCTCCAGCGCACGGCGCGCCACCATCGCCGCGAGCCAAAGACCGCAATCGCCTTGGGTGGATCTGTTCGCCGCGAGAAGGTCCCGGACAATTTCGATTTCATCTTCGTCGACGCCAGCCGCGCGCGCGCGATCGGAGCTTGGCGGCGCGGTGAATTTGCTGTCGACGAAAGTGCGCGAGATGAGCGATTCCAGCTCCGCCTCAGTAAGGCCGGTCTGAGACGTCAAAGGAGCAGGTTCGGTCGCGGCGAGCGCCAAGACGCAGGCGAGGACATGCCTGTCGAAATCTTCATCGATGTCAATAATCGCCGCTTCCGGCGAGACGCCCGTCAATTTGCGATAAAGGGCGGCGGCGCAAACTTCACTCGCGGGCGCATTCGGCGTCCGGTCGTTCGCGTCATTCGGCACGCGGCCCGCGCTTGCGCGCGGAGCCGCGTGATGTTCGGCGTTGAAAGGCGCCACTCTCTCGTCCGTGAGAGGAGAGACTGACGCCATTTCTTATTACGCGATCGCGGCGAGATCGGCGGCGGTTTTGCCGACTTCGCTTTCGTCGACCTGCTTCATGATGCCGTGCTCCATGAGCATGTCTTCGAGCTCGTCCATGGTGATCGGGGTCGGGATGATGCC
>NZ_JAZHYN010000020.1:0-57513 GCF_036576025.1 Methylocystis borbori
CGAGCCGCCTGCGATGCGCCGTCCAGAGCGCCTGCGCGGCGGGATCGGCGTCCTTGAATGCCAGCCGGTCTTCGAGCGAAGAGGCCGGCCGCAGCGCCGGATCGGCGGCTGCGTCGAGACGCGCGAGCGCCAGAGCGCGACGCGGCCAGCCGCGCGCGATCTCCCGCGCGACGACATAGAGCGCCGCGAAGCCGAAGAGCGCGACGACGCCGATCCGCGCCTCGAGCGGCGCGGCGCGAAAGAAGCCAAGCCAGGCGAACGTCAGAAAGAAGAGCGCGAGCGTCGCCAGCGCGACGAAGAGGCGCCAAAGGCGCTCGGCGATAAGCGCCAGGGCCGAGCGGCGCAAAAGCGCGCCAAGCGGGCTTGTGTCTTCCCCGCCTTCCGGCGCGGCCTGATGCTGCAGCTCGTCCATTCGCTCTCCCGCGACTTTCGCCCTTCACATGGCGATTTCAAGGAGACTAGACAATCCGCGCGCCACGGCAAGCTTCGCGCCAACAAGCGCCTCGATTGACGCGGTCGGCGTCCCGGCGATTAACATCGCCCATGACCCGCAAGCCGCAATCGAGAGAGTTCGCAGACATCGTCTCGCCGCCCCTTACCGATCTTTCGCTTCTGCCGACGCCCGTCGCGAAGATCCGCGACAAGATTCTCGCCGCCTGCGAGACGGGAGACGTCGAGGCGCTGCGCATTCCGATCGACTGGAACGAGACGCGACCGCTTTTCGCCAAAAGCGGGACGTTCAAGGCGGGCGCCGATCCCATCGAAATCTTGAAGGCGCTGTCCTTCGACGGCAAGGGACGCGAGACGATCGAGCTGCTGCGCGCGATCTTCGCCCAGCCTTTCGTGACGATCGCGCGGGGCCCGACGACGCTTTACGAATGGCCCGCCTTCGCCCGCCGTCCCGACCCGCCCACGAATGAGGCGGAGGCGCTGGCGAGATGGCGCTGCGTGCGCTTCGCCGATCTTACCCGCTCCAATGTGGAAGGAAGGCCGCATGCGACGCGGGTCGGGATCGCATCCGACGGCGTTTGGCATTATTTTTGGAGCGAAAACTAACATTGCCTATGGCCTGGCCTTTGCATCGGCGCCGGCATGGCCGATATTTTCCACCTCGATAACGAACTTCCCGCGCAGGTCGATTTCGCGGAAGCGCCGCCTGAAATCAACGAAGTGCTCAAAGAAGGGGTGGTCGCCTATCGCCGCGACCGCGATGCGGCGAACGCCCTTTTCCAGAAAGCGCTGGCCATGGCGCCTGAGGAGCTTTCCACCTATTTCTGCCTTTACAAAATCCACACCTATATGGGCGGGCTCGATTACGCCGCCGACATCGCCGAGCAGGGGCTACGGATCGCGACGCGCCAGGCGGGCTGGCCGGACGATCCCGCGCAATGGCCGGCGCGCGCCGCCTCGCATAAAGGCCCGGGCCGTTTCGCGCTTTTCACGCTAAAGGCGCTCGCCTTCATCGAATTGAAGCGCGGGCGCCCCGAGATTACGCAAAAACATCTCGCCGCGCTTGCTAAAGCCGACCCGCAGGGCGAAGTCGGCTGGCCGGTCATCGCTGAGCTTGCGCAGGGCGTCGACGCCTGACGCGAATATTAGATTTCGCGCTTCTCCTCATGCGGCTTGGCGTGCGAGCGGCCTTTCTCTTCGGCGCGTTTCAGCTCTTCCGCTTCGTCGCCTTCGATCGCGCGCTCGGCGTCCTTCGCCGCCGACTCCACCTTGCCGCTCTCGACGAATTTCTTCGTCGCGTCGTTATACTGTTTTGCCGCCGTGCGGCTGCCTTCGCCTTCGTTCTTCGAGTGCATGTCCGTGTCCTTGCTCATTGCGTTCTCCTGTAGCGACTGAACGCGACAGGGACAGCGATGTTCCGAAACTAACCGGCGCGCCGCTCGTTGCGCTTGCGCGTCTCCGCGGCCTTTTTCGCGGACGCCGAACGTTCCGCCGCAGGGCGCGCGGCCGAGGCTTCCCCGCCAACCTTGCCGCCCTTATGCGCCGCCGGATGGCCGGTGTCGGCATGGCCGCGGCCGGAGCCTGTTTTCTTGCCGCCGCCGTCGTCCTTATTGACGGTGGCCCAGGCGATGCGCTCGGCGTCCTTCTCCGGCGCGCCGCGCTTCTCGTAGCTTTCCTCGATATGCTCGGCCTTACGCTTCTGCTTATCGGTGTATGCGGATTTCTCTCCCCGTGGCATGGCGCTCTCCTTCACGCGTTGCTTTGGAGCAACCACGCGCGAAGAGCTTTGTTCCGCGTGAAGAAAATTTGGCGTTGTTTTAGAGCGCCGCGTGAAAGCGGATCGGCGCGCCTTGCGCGGGCGTCACAAGCTCGCCCTCCCACATCACCTTGACGCCGCGCACGAAGGCTCCCACGGGCCAGCCTGTCACTTCCTTGCCGTCATAGGGCGTCCAGCCGACGCGCGAAGCGATCCATGAATTCTTGATCGTCTCGCGGCGCTTCATGTCGACGATCGTCAGATCGGCGTCATAGCCGACGGCGGCGCGGCCTTTGCCGGCGATGCCGAAAAGCCGCGCCGGCCCGGCGCTTGTGAGATCGACGAAACGCTGCAGGGTGAGACGGCCCGCATTCACATGATCGAGAAGAAGCGGGACGAGCGTCTGCACGCCGGTCATGCCCGAGGGGCTCTCTGGATAGGGCTTGGCTTTTTCCTCAAGCGTATGCGGGGCGTGATCGGAGCCGAGAATATCGACGACGCCCTCGGCGACGCCGCGCCAGATTCCCTCGCGATGGCGCGCTTCGCGCACCGGCGGATTCATCTGCGCGAGGGTTCCGAGCCTCGCGTAGTCGCTCGCCTCCATCGTCAGATGATGCGGCGTCGTCTCGACGCTGGCGATGTCCTTATATTCGGCGAGAAGCGCGATCTCCTCCTCCGTCGTCACATGCAGCACATGAACGAGCGCGCGCTTCTCTCGCGCGATCCGCATCAACCGCTGCGTTGAGCGCAGCGCCGTCTCCACGTCGCGCCACACCGGATGCGAGGAAGGATCGCCCGCGACGCGCAGAGGCTTCCTCTCGTTGAGGCGCTCTTCATCCTCGCTATGGAAAGCCGCGCGCCGGCGGGTGTGGGAGAGAACTTCCGCGATGCCGGCGTCGTCGGCGATCAGCAGCGAACCGGTCGAGGACCCCATGAACACCTTGACGCCCGCCGCGCCCGGCAGGCGCTCCAATTCGCCAAGATGGCGAGCGTTCTCATGCGTGCCGCCGACCCAGAAGGCGAAATCGCAATGCATGCGCCCGCGCGCGCGCGCGACCTTATCGGCAAGCTCGGCCTCGCCGGTCGTCAGCGGCTTGGTGTTGGGCATGTCGAAAACGCCGACGACGCCGCCCAGAACCGCGCCGCGCGAACCCGACTCCAAATCCTCCTTATGCGGCGCGCCGGGCTCGCGGAAATGCACCTGCGTATCGATGACGCCGGGCAGCACATGCAGGCCCCGGCAGTCGATGCGCTCGCCGGCCGAGGCGCGGGAGAGATCGCCGATCCCCGCGATCTTCCCGGCGCGCAGGCCGACGTCGCGCAGGCCCGCGCCGTCCTGATTGACGAGCGTCCCGCCGGAAAGAATGACGTCGAAGGTCTGCGTCATGAAGGCGCTCCGCTTGCGATAGATCGCGTCATAGCGATCCACGTCGCTAGATCATGTCGTGAATCGATGCGTCACTCCATGATCTCGTTTTGTGAATTAACGCATTTTCTTCGCCGAACTCGGATCCACTTCGGCGGAAAACGCTCTCATGCGCCAATGGCGCGCGAGACTCAAGGAGCGGCGGAGAAGATAAGGAAAAAGGCGCCTCCTGGCCTGGGAGCGGCCGGAAGGCGCCAGAGCTCGACATTTGATTTAGGAGGGGGAGTTTCGGCGCGCAAACTCCTGGGACGGCCCGCGCGCCGACTTTTCGCTTATCAGGCCTCGGTGAGGAGCTCGACGCCTTCCTTGCCGATCACGCGGTGGATGTTGATCAGCAGTTGCAGCACGACGCCGAAGACGCCAAGCGCCATCCAGCCGAAGAACACGAAGCCCCAATGCAGCGGCGCCACGAACAGTTCTTCCATGAACCAGAAGGTATGGCCCCATTCATTGAGACCGACATTCGGGATGATCATGAAGGGTCCGATCGAGACGATCAGATAGGCGAGCGAATAGCCCTTGGAGAAATAGGGTATCCGCGTCTTCGCATGGAAGAAGCAGCCGACCGCCAGGATCGAATAGATCGGGTAGCTCATATAGAATTCGATGATATGCGACGGGGTGAAGTCCGTGTCGCGAATCACCGTCATGTGCCAGGTGCCGTCCTGCTCCGTGAAGAAGGACGCGCCCCAATAGATCGCCGCCGCATAGACGACGAGCCAGGCCGCGTTGTCGGCGACGGCGCGCAGCTCCTGACGCGGCGTCAGCGCCGACATGTCGCGCACGCGCGTCTTCCAGAGCCAGCCGGCGAGCCCGATGCCCGAGATGAGCTCCAGCGGAATTTCCGTCCACAGAATGCTCATCCAATAGGTCTGGAACTCCGGCGCGAATGAATCGAGACCGGCGCGCCAGCCGTAAATCTGCTCGTAGATGCGCACGACCAGATAAAAGCCGTTCAGGACCGCCAGCCCGATCCACATTCCTTTAAGATCGACGAGCGGCTCGGCGCGATCGATTGCGCCTGCCGCCGTCTGCGTTGTTACGCTCATATCGGTTTTCCTCCAGTTCGACCGGAATGCGATGATATTTTTCCGGTGAGCCTTAGGGTCGCGCGCGGCCGGGTCCTTTACAGCTTGGCGGCTTCGCCATTAGTCTGGCAAATTCAGACAGCGGCTTTGCCATTGTTAGTGCAAAATTCGCCACGGGGTGTCGCCAAAGGCTGCGGCGAGAGGATTGGGCGCGTGATGGACATCGCAATTCTCGGCTTCGAAAGCTGTCTGGGCCTCGCCTTCGTCGGTTCGGCCGACATGTTGACCCTGAGCCGCCGCATGCTCGCAAAAAAGGACGCGCCCGAGCCCTATCGGGTGATCTGCGTCAGCCATGACGGCCGGGCCGTTCGCGACGGGGCCGGCCGGCTCCTTGAGGTCGACGGCCGTTTCGAGGACGCCGACGGCTGCGCGGCGATCATCGTGCCGGGCTACCTCTGCGACGGCGGCCATGCGCTGCCCCCCACCCCCGCGATCGGCGCGGCGGCGGCGTGGCTGAGGCGCCAGCACGCGCTCGGCGCCATCGTCGCCGGCTCCTGCAACGGCGTCTTTCTACTCGGCGAGGCTGGATTGCTGGACGGGCGGCGCTGCACCACCACCTGGTGGCGGCATAATGAGCTGAAAAGCCGCTATCCGCGCGCCGACGCGGCGTGGGGCGCCTCGCTCATCGAGGACGGCCGCGTCGTGACCGCCGGCGGTCCGCTCTCCTGGATCGACCTGACGCTTCACGTCATTCGCGCGCTGCTCGGCCCGGAGGCGGCGAAAAAGGCCGCGGATTTCACCGTCGTCGACACCGTCCCCTCGACCCAGGCGATCTATATTCCGCCTGGCCATCTCTCGGCCTCGAATCCTTTCCTGCTCGAAGCGGAGCATATCGTCCGCCAGGCGGGCGACGCGCAATTGACGACGATCGATCTCGCGCATGCGCTGGGGGTCTCGGAGCGGACGCTGCACCGGCGGCTGAAGGAGGCTTCAGGCGAAACGCCGAAGCATTTTCTCGATCGCGTCCGCTTCGAGACGGCGCGCATGCTGCTCGAGACGACGCAGAAATCCGTCAAGCAGCTCGCGGCCGCCTCGGGCTATATGGACGAAACCAGCTTTAGGCGGGCTTTCCGACGCTATTCGGGCATGACGCCCGGCGCTTATCGCTCCTGGTCGGCCGCGCGGCGCGGCGCGCGATGACGCTCAGTCTTTTGGGCCGCCGTCAGTGAGCCCAGGCGTCCAAAGCGATGTCGAGGGCCCGGACGAGGAACATATTGCCCAAAACGATCGCCGCGAGGGCCAGAACGACGGTCAGCACGTCGCCCTTCGCCACGCGCCCCGAAGAATTTTGTCCAGTCGTCGTCTGCGCTTCCATCTTCGCGTTCCCTCAATTTTCTTTATTTGACCCGACTACTTCTATTCGAACGCTGCAACGGTAAACGTGCGCGACCGCACAAACTGCCTTGCTCAACGCCCTTTCGCGGCTTTGGTTTCCTTCTAAAGCGCAAAATTATTTAATTTTTGCGTCATTCTCGGCGCGGAGCCCTAATTCCGGCGTTTTTTTAAGGCGGCGGCGCCATAGCCCCCGCTTCCGTTTCCTCGCGAAGCCCGATAAGTTCCGCGCGCAATCCGGCCGCGCGCTTTTATTAAAGCGAGCGGAAAACGGCCGAAAGAGCCACGTAAAATTTAAGGGAAGGGCCACAAGTGAGCGCAAGCCAGAACACCAGCGGCCGCGCGAGCGCGAGCGTCAACGCTCTCGCGGGGGAGATCGTCGACCGGCTGGTCGCCGGCGCGGCGCAATATCGCGTGCATGTCTCGCGCGGCGAATTGGGCGAATTGCTGATCGACGCCGGCGCGAAAGTCCCCGGCGGGATCGACGTCGGCCTGCTGCTCACTGAAATCTGCATGGGCGGCCTTGGCCGCGTCACCCTTGCGCATGCGCCGGGCGCGCCCAAATGGCCCTTCTGGCTGACGGTGTCGAGCAATGATCCGGTCGTCGCCTGTCTCGCCAGCCAATATGCGGGCTGGAGCCTCTCCCATGAAAAATTCTTCGCGCTCGGCTCGGGGCCCGGCCGCGCCCAGGCGCGCGCCGAAAAGCTCTTCGAGGAGCTTCCCTATCGGGACCAGGCCGAACGCGTGACCATCGTCCTCGAAAGCGCCGCGCCGCCGCCCAAGGAGGTCGTGGAAAAAGTCGCGACGAAATCGGGCGTCGCGCCCGACAAGGTCGCCTTCATCTATGCGCCGACGCAGTCGCTCGCGGGCGGCGCGCAGGTCGTCGGCCGCGTGCTGGAAGTCGCGCTGCACAAGGCGCATGAGCTGCATTTCCCGCTCGACGACATCGTTGACGGCATCGCGACCGCGCCGCTCTCGCCGCCCCACCCGGATTTCGTGCAAGCCATGGGCCGCACCAATGACGCGATCATCTACGCCGGGCGCGCCCATCTCTTCGTGAAGGGCCCGGCGGCGGCGGCGAGAGAGCTCGCCGAAAAGCTGCCAAGCTCCAATTCGCGCGACTATGGCCAGCCTTTCGCGGAAATCTTCAAGGCCTATAAGGGCGACTTCTATAAGATCGACGGCAGCCTGTTCTCGCCGGCCGAGGCGCTGGTGACGGCGATCGAGACCGGCGAAACTTTCCGCGCGGGCGAGATCAACGAAGCGCTGCTCGACAAGTCCTTCGGGTGAACCCTCCCCTCGATGGGGAGGGTCGGCGCTCAGCGCCGGGGTGGGGTGACAGAGTCTCAAATGACGACGGATTGTTTCACCCCCACCCGAGCGCCTGCGGCGCTCGACCTCCCCCCTCAAGGGGGAGGTAAAAAGCCCCGCGTCGCGATCTTCACCGACAAGCTCGACTGGCATGTCGAGCGCACGCTCGGCGCCTTTCGCGCGCAGGGCGCGAGCGCCAAAGCCGTCCGGCTTTCGGCCTGCAAATTCGACACGACGCGCGACGACGGACTGGCCATTCCAGGCTTTCATGCGCTCCCCGATCTCGCCATCGTGCGCGCCATCGGCGACGGCTCGCTGGAAGCGATCACCATGCGGCTTGGCGTTCTGCATGCGCTCGAAGCATTGCGCGTTCCGCTTATCAATAGCGCGCGCGCCATCGAGCGCTGCACCGACAAAAGCATGGCGAGCTTTCTTCTGGCGCAGGCGGGAATTCCGACGCCCGCGACCTTTGCGACGCAAACGCTCGCCGAAGCGCGCGCCCTTGCGCGACGCGAATGCGTCAAGGGCCCGCTCGTCTTGAAGCCGCTTTTCGGCGCGCAGGGCTGGGGCCTCAAACTTATCGAAAGCGAAAGCGACATTCCCGCGCTTCTCGACGCGCGCGGCGTCTATTATCTGCAACGCTTCGTCGGACCGGCGCGTCCGCCATATGAAGACATGCGCATCCTCGTCTCGCGCGGCGAAATCGTCGCCGCGATGCGTCGGCGCTCCTCGCATTGGATCACCAATGTGCGCCAGGGCGCGAAGCCGCTCGCCGCGACGCCTTCGCGGCGCGAAGCCGATCTCGCGCTCGCCGCCGCCCATGCGCTCGGCGTCGATATCGCCGGCGTCGATCTCATCCACGACGAGGCGGGCGAGGCGCTCGTGCTGGAAGTGAACAGCATGCCGGGCTGGAGCGGCCTGCAGCAGGTGACGTCCTTCTCCATCGCCGAACGCCTCGCGGCGGACGCGCTCGATCATATGCGCGTCGATGGCTGAGGCGATCGCGCCGGAAGCGGTCGCCCAGGCTTTCATCGACGCCTGCGAAGCGGAATTGCAGGCGCCCAAGCCCGGCAATGTCCATGTCTTCGCCGACGGCCATGGCATGACGGCGGCGGATTTTCGCACCAGCGCCGAGGCGGCCGCGCCTTTCATCGCCGCCGCGCGCGCAACTATGGGCGCGCGCATTCTCGGCGCGATCGAGGCGACATGGGCGCGCGTCGGACAAAACACGAATCTCGGGATCGTTCTGCTCTGCGCGCCGCTGGCGCAAGCGGCTCTAACCGGAATGAACGGCGATTTGCGAAAGGAGACCGCGCGCGTCCTGCGCGGGCTCGACATCGACGACGCCGAGAAGGCTTTTCGCGCCATCGCCCTGGCGCGGCCGGCGGGCCTTGGCGCGGCGCCCCAGCATGACGTGCGCGCGCCGGCGCGGACAACTCTCTTGGAGGCGATGCGTGCGGCCGCCGCGCGCGACCGCATCGCCTGGCAATACGCCAATGATTATGCCGATATTTTCGACATTGGGCTGAAGACGTTGAGAGAGGCGCGGACGAAGGGGCGCGAGCCGAGGCTCGCGACTCTCGCCGTTTATGCCGCTTTCTTAAGCGCATTCCCCGATAGCCATATATTGCGCAAACATGGGGCGCCGGCAGCCGAGGAGGCGCGCAACGAAGCCGCGCATTTTGCGGCGCGTCTCGCGAGCGAGGCGAAAGGCGAAGCGGCGATCGACATGGCGCTGGCTTTCGACCGCACACTCAAGGAACGCGGGCTCAACCCCGGGACGAGCGCCGATCTCACCGTCGCGGTTCTTTTCGCGGATAATCTGGCGGCCATCTTGGCAAGGGCGCGCAAAAATGATTGAGTCCGCGCGCGCGGGAAAGTCTCGCGGCTATCTGGCCAACCGGTCGGGCTTTTCGCCCGGCGCCGAAGCGAGGATAGGGGTCGCTCGCGGCGCAAGGGCGCGCGGGCCGTGTTTTGGGATTTCTGGGAGGAACGCACATGGCGAAGATTAACAAGTTGCTGGTCGGCGAGTCGCTGGTCGGCGAAGGCAACGAAGTTGCGCATATCGACCTTCTGATCGGGCCGCGCGGCTCGGCCGCGGAGCTTGCCTTCGCCAATGCGCTGGTCAACAACAAGGACGGCTTCACGACGCTGCTCGCGGTCGTTGCGCCGAACCTTCTGTGCAAGCCCAACACCATCCTGTTCAACAAGGTGACGATCAAGGGCGCGAAGCAGGCGGTGCAGATGTTCGGCCCGGCGCAGCATGGCGTCGCCAAGGCCGTCGCCGACAGCGTCGCCGAAGGCGTGATCCCGGTCGAAGAAGCGGACGACCTTTTCATTTCGGTGGGCGTGTTCATTCACTGGGACGCGAGCGACGACAAGAAGATCCAGGACTACAACTATCAGGCGACGAAGGAAGCGATCGCGCGCGCCGTCGCCGGCGAGCCGAAGGCCGCGGAAGTCGTCGCCAAGCGCAACGACGTCAAGCATCCTTTCGCGCCCAACTAAGCCGACCATCGAATGCGCAGCGGGGAGCTCTCCATGACTCCCCGCCGTCGCGGCGCCGGCTCGTCGAGGGGGCGAGCCGCGCCTGCCGCGCGCGAAGCGGCGCCGGCGGCATGTTGGGTCTCGCGGCCGCAAGGCGGGCGGCCCGCGTGAGGTTTCCAAGGCTTCCCCATGGAAGCCGAAGCGAGAACAAAGGGCATTCCGCGCGCGAAGAATAAGAAGCGCCGCAGGGACGCGAACGGCACCGGAAGGGATGAAATCATGGCTTCGTTTTTCGATAAAATTCTTGGCGCGCTCTTTCCGAAGTCGGCGCCTGGCCACGCATGGAGCGCCGGCAAGACCAGCATCGGCGAGTCGCTCGTCGGCGACGGCAATGAGGTCGCGCATATCGACCTGATCATGGGACCGCGCGGCTCGGCGGCGGAAAAGGCCTTCGCCAACGCCCTCGTCAACAATAAGGACGGCTTCACCACGCTGCTCGCGGTGATCGCGCCGAACCTGCTCGTCAAGCCCTATACGATCCTGTTCAACAAGGTCACGATCAAGAACGCCAAACAGGCGGTGCAGATGTTCGGACCCGCGCAGCATGGCGTCGCCAAGGCCGTCGCCGACAGCGTCGCGGAAGGGGTGATTCCCCTGAGCGCCGCCGACGATCTGTTCATCTGCGTCGGCGTCTTCATCCATTGGGAAGCCAATGACGACCAGAAGATTCAGGACTTCAACTATCAGGCGACGAAAGAAGCGATCGCCCGCGCCATGAAGGGCGATCCGACGGCGCAGTCCGTGCTCTCGGCGCGCGTCACCGCGAAACATCCTTTCGCGCCCAATTGATCGAACATCCATAGCGTCAGGAAGGGAGCCCTCGCGGCTCCCTTTTTCGTTGCGCGGCGCGCGACGCGAAACGCGCGCACTCACTGGGCGCGAGCCGCCCGTCGTGCAAGGCGGAGGCGACAAGCGCGCCCGCCGCGCCGAGCGCTTCGAGCCGCGCGAGATCCTCGGCGCCGCGCACGCCGCCGGCGGCGTAAACGCTCCGCTCCCCCGCGCGCGCGACGATCTCGGCGAAACGGACGAAATCCGGCCCGGCGTCGGCGCCAACGCGCGCGAGCGTCATGACGATCAATCGCTTCGGCCAGAGTTCGGGCGACGACAGCAAAGCCTTCGGGCCGAGAAAATGCGCGTCGTGAAAATCGAGCGAGAGAAGCACTTCCGGATCGCCCCGCGCGAAGGACAGCGTTTCGGCGCCGGTCAGGGATTCGCTGCCGATGATCGCCTCGACGCGCGCCTGTCCCCGCCAATCGCGAAATCTGCGGCCGGCGTCGATCATCAGCCGCAGATCGGGGAAGGCTTCCAGTAACTGAAGAATGTCGGCGCGATTGTCGCCCTCGCCTTCGATCGCGTCGAGGTCGGCGACGTAAATCGTCTCGAAGGGATAGAGCGTCAGCAAGCCGGCGACGACGTCGATCGGCGCGCTGCTTGTCGCCAGCGGCGTCGCGATCGGGCGATAATGCGCGCGGTCTCCGGCGACGGCGCGCATGACTGCGCCCCCACGAATATCGATGACGGGAATAAGCTGCATGAGGCATTATAGCGGCGTCGCGCGTTCCGGCGACGCAAGAGCGCGCTGCGCGCTCTGAACTTTTGGAATCGGTCATATTATCCGCATTTGGGCGATCCCGCCCAAATGCTGCGCGAGCTAGGCGGACATCATGATCTTTCGCGGCCCGGCCGTCGCATTTCTTCTTCTCGCCGTCGCCGGCGGCGCGCAGGCGCAGCAGCAGCCGGACTGGCCCTGCAAACAGGTGCGCGTGCCGGATCTCGCGGTCGCCGGCGTCTGGAGCGGGCCGCCGCTGGACGCGGCGCTCAAGGCCTGGCGCGACGACCCGGCGATCGCTGATCTCGTCGCGCGCCTCGCGCCGCGCCGCACGCCGCTTGACGAAGCGGAGCGGCTCATCGCGGATTTCGCCAAGGCGGCCGGCGATAGGCGCAAGGAGCGGCTCACGATTCTTTTGGCCGGCGTCTATGAGCGCATGGACGGCGAGCGGCGCGACGTCGTCAACGGCCTCGACCGTTTCGGCCGCCGCCTGAAGGAGATGGCGGAAAAGACGCGCGAAGCGACGCAGGCGCTGCGCGACGCGCAGGATGCGAAGCCCATGGACGCGGAAGCCGTCAAAAAGGCGGGCGAGACGCTGCAGTGGCGGCTGCGGCTCTTCGACGAGCAGCGACGCATGATCTTCTATGTCTGCGAAAGTCCGGCGCTGATCGAACAGCGCTTCGGCGCGCTGGCGCGGGCGATTATCGCCGCGATGGAGTGAAACGTTCCGCTATTCGCGCGGCTCGGGCTCACGCTCTTCGAGCGGGTGGCCCGCCTGCTCCCAGCCGTCGGCGCCGGGCGGATACCAGGCTATATTCGTATAGCCGAGCGACATCGCGCGCTTTGCGGCGTTCCACGACGCCCAGCAATTGGTGCGGCAATAGAAAACCAGAAGCTTCGACTTGTCGCCGCCGCTCGCGCGCGCAAGGCCCTGCTCGAAATAGCGCGCGGCGCTTTCCGACAATTCGCCGAAGCCCGTGTCGGGAAGCCATATGCTGCCCGGAATGTCGAAGCGCTTCGGATCGCGCCAGACGGCGTTCTTCGGTAGGCCCTCTGGCTTGGGCGGCCGCGCCAGCGCGTCGATGAAGGCCGCCTGCTTCCCGCTCCACAGCTCATAAGCCTGCGGCGTGTCGAGCACCCGCGCGCCCTTGAGCGTCAAAGGCGTCGGCGCGTGATAATTGTCGAGCCGGTAGCTCTCGGGCTCGGGCGGCGGCGACTCCGTCGCTGCTGCGGGAAAAGCCGCGAGCAGCGCGAGCGCCACAAAACCGAAAATTCTGAAGTTCATCGCGACACCGTGATCGGACGGCCGGCATCGTCGATCAAAGGCACGCCATAGTCCAGCAGAATGCGCTCCAGCTCCGCCTTGTTCTGCGCGATCAGCGTGTTGAGGTCGCGTTTCCAATTCTGGTCGGAATGGCGCACGCCGAAGGCGATCCGAAAGGCCATGCGCGCGCCCGGCGTCTCCGGCAACGGCGTCACGGTGAGTTTCGCCGGCGATTGCCTGGCGTAATATCCCGCGATCGGCCCCCAGAGCAGGGCGATGTCGATATCGCCCTTTTCGAGATCGTGGATCATCGTCGCGCCGGGGGCGTCGACGCGCGTGTCGACCACCAGCGGATAGGGTTTCACCGAAGCCAGCAGGCCGTTCATCGCCAGCACATTGCCGGGCGGCGTATTGGCGATAAGGCCGATGCGACGCCCCTTCTCCTTGAGCCGTGGATCGTCGAGCGCGGCGATCCCGTCGAGATCGGAGCCCGCGCGCGTCACCATGGCGTAGGTCGTGCGGTAATAGGGATTGGTCGGCTGCACGAGGTCGTTGCCCTGCGGCATGCCGAGGATCACGTCGCAAAGATGGGCGTTGAGCGTATTGCGCACAAAGCCTGTAGCGCCCGGATAGTAGGAATAGGCGAGCCCCTTGCCGAGCTTTTTGGCCAGCAGCTCTGCGATCTTGTTCTCGAAGCCCTCCCCCTTCTCATTGGAGAAGGGAAGATTGTTCGGATCGGCGCAGACGCGCAACGTCTGGGGATCGATCAGTTCGATCGAGCCCTTGTCGTCGTCGCCCTTGACGCTGAACCGCGGATCGAGCTGCTGCGCGCCGCCCGCGGCCGCCGCAAGGAGAATCGCCGCGCCGCCAGCGACGGCGAGAAGCGCGGCGAAAGCGCGGCGACGTTTCTGCGAGACGATCATGCGATCGACGCTGAAATCCTTATTTCGCCGACATGCATTCGGCCTCGGCCTTGGCGAAGGCCTCGGGACGCTCTTCCTTCTTCGCCGGCCGGCCTGGCTCGATCGCGCCGGTCGAAAGCGCGCGCAGATAGATGTAGAGGTCGTCGATATAGCAAGAGGCGTTCTTGTTCTCGGCGAAAGCCGGCATGACGCTATTGCCGTTCTGCCGGCCGCCGATGACGATGCCGGCGAATTCGGCGTAGTCGAAGCGCTTCACCGACTCCTTGAGCGCGGGGGCGTAAGTCGAGCCGCCGCCATTGGGGCCATGGCAGACATGGCATTCGGCGTGATAGCGGCGATAGCCGGAGAAGGTGTACCAGTCGACCGTGCCGTCGGGTTTGACATTATAGGTGGGATCGCCTTTGGCGTCATAATATTTGCCGTCGGTCGACTTGACGGCCTTGGGATCTCCCGGCGCTTCCGCCATCGCGGAGTTTCCCACGCACATAATGACGCCCAGGGCTAACGCCCCGGCCAACGACGATCTCATCACTCTTTCTCCTTGGTCTTTCTTTCCTAGAACAGGATCCTTCTTGACGGAAGCGCGCGGCGTTTCCGCCAAGAAGGACTCTGCTCCAACCCCGTAAATGCCGGCGCCCGGCGGACACCTTGAAAGGTGCGCGCCGAGCGCCGGTTTTCTTTAGCTGCGCGTCTCGCTTAGCGCGCTTTCCGATCGGACGGAATCGTCCGATCGATAAGAAATCGCGCCCAATCATCAAGCTGGAGCAAGTTCTGATCGAAAAAGTCTGTCAACTTTTTCGGAACTTGCTTCAGTTTGGCAGGGCGAAGACGGTCAGGACGCCGCCGAGCGCCGTGTAATTGGCGAGCGAGGCATAGTTGCCGACCGCGCCGAGGCCCTCGTTGCTCTTGCTGAGGCCCGCCGCGAGGCCGATTCCGGCCCACCCGCCGACGCCCGAAAGCACCGCGACATACTGCTTGCCGCCATGCTCATAGGTGATGACGTTGCCGATGATGCCCGACGGAGTCTTGTATTTATAGAGCTCCTTGCCGGTCTTCGAATCGACGGCCTTCAGATTGCCTTCGAGCGTGCCGTAGAAGGTCACGCCGCCGTCCGTCGACACCGCGCCGCCCCAGGCCGAGAACTGCTCCTTGTTCGACCAGACGATCTTGCCGGTGCGCGCGTCCCAGGCGATGAAATTGCCGGTGTTGTTCGTGCCGTCGCCGAGCACCTTGCCCGCCGGATACATTTCCAGCGTCGCGCCGACATAGGGCTGGCCCGCCGTGTAGCTCACGCGGAAGGGCTCATAGTCCATGCAGACGTGGTTCGTCGGGACGAGGAACAGCTGCGTCGCCGGATCGAAGGTCGCAGGCTGCTGATCCTTCGAGCCGAGCGCCGCCGGGCAGACGCCCTGCGAGTTCACGTCCTCGCCGTTCTGCTCGGTCGAATATTTCGACACGACCAGCGGACGGCCATAGGTCTTGGAGTTCTTGTCCATATCGACCTTGGTCGCCCAGTTGACGGCCGGATCGTATTTCTCGGCGACGAGCAATTCGCCGGTGACGCGGTCGAGCGTATAGGCAAAGCCGTTGCGGTCGAAGTGGACGAGGCTCTTGCGCTTGGCGCCGCCGATGTCGATGTCGGCGAGGATCATCTCATTGATGCCGTCATAGTCCCACTCGTCGTGGGGCGTCATCTGATAGAGCCACTTCGCCTTGCCGGTGTCGAGATCGCGCGCCCAGATGGTCATGGACCAGCGATTGTCGCCCGGACGCTGCTTCGGGTTCCAGGTCGAGGGGTTGCCCGAGCCGTAATAGACGAGGTTCAGATCCGGATCGTAGCTGTACCAGCCCCAGGTGGTGCCGCCGCCGATCTGCCATTGATCGCCTTCCCACGTCGTGATGCCGGAGTCCTTCTCGACCGGCTTGCCGAGATGGGTGGTCTTGCCGGGCTCGATGAGCGTGTCGGCGTCGGGGCCCATGGAATAGCCGCGCCACGCAAGCTTGCCGCTCTTCACGTCATAGGCGGTGATATGGCCGCGCACGCCGAATTCGCCGCCGGCGATGCCGACGAACACCTTGTCCTTGAAGACATGCGGCGCCGCGGTCGAGGTCTGGCCCTTCGACGGATCGCCGTTCTTCACCGACCAGGCGACCTGTCCGGTCTTGGCGTCGAGCGCGACGAGCGTCGTGTCGGCTTGGGCGAGGAAAATCTTGCCGTCGCCATAGGCGAGGCCGCGGTTAACCGTGTCGCAGCACATGACCGGGACGACGGAGGGGTCTTGCTTGGGCTCGTATTTCCAGAGGATCTTGTGATCGGGATCCTTGAGGTCGAGCGCATAGACGATATTGGGGAACGGCGTATGCAGATACATCACGTCGCCGATCACGAGCGGGGCGCCCTCATGGCCGCGCAGCACGCCCGTCGAAAACTGCCAGGCCGGCGCGAGCTTGCCGACGTTCTCGGTCGTAATCTGCTTGAGGGCCGAATGGCGCAGGTTCCAATAGTCGCCGGTCGGCGTCACCCACTGTTTCGGGTCCTTCTGCAAAGTCAGCAGATCGTCGGCCTTTGCGACGCCCGCGAGCGCCAGAACGGCCACCGAAGTCGACAACAACAGTCTATGCATGAGCTTTTCCTCCTGGCGACGCGGGGCGCGCGATTATTCTTGCGCCGCCGCCGACGTCGCGCCTCCTAGGCGCCTCGACATTGGGAAGGCGATTTCCGTTTTTGTCTCTTGCCGGCGTGACAAAACGCCCTCCGGCGGGGAGAAGCTTCCGGTTCCCGTCCGGAAGGCATCTTTTAACTCGGAAACGGCGGGATAATATGTCGCTGCCAAGTGAATCGCAATCGCAAAAAAATGCGGCGCCAAGCCAGGTTGCGACGCCCTGTATGAAGCAAGAAACGCTCTTGTTAGACAGTATCTTACGTTGTGCTCTCGCTCTCGTCGCTGTCGCCGCGCCGCTCGCCGTCGCGCGGGCCGCGGCGCCATTTTCGCTTCGGGAAATCGCTCCCGGCGTCTATGCGCATCAGGGGCAAACTTCCCTAATGAGTCGGGAAAATCTCGGCGACATCGCCAATCTCGGCGCCATCGTCGGCGATGAAGCGGTCGCGGTGATCGACACGGGCGGGAGTCTCATCGAGGGGCGCGCTTTTCTCGCCGCCCTGCGGGAGAAGACGCAAAAGCCCATTCGCTACGTCATCAATACCCATGCGCATCCCGACCACACATTCGGCAATGGCGCTTTCGTCGAGACCGGCGCGGTCTTCGTCGGGCATAAAAATCTGCCGCGGGCGCTCGCCGCGCGGGGAGACTATTATCTTGCCGCCTTTCGGGCGCAGATGGGCGACGCGCTCGACGGCGTGACCATCGTTGCGCCGACGCTCACCGTCGATCAGTCGCTGACGCTCGATCTCGGCGGCCGCAAGCTGCTGCTGCAGGCCTGGCGCACGGCGCATAGCGAATGCGACCTCACCATTCTCGACGAAAACAGCGGCGTGCTTTTCGCCGGCGATCTCCTGTTTCTCCAGCATGTGCCGGTCGTCGACGGCAGCCTGCTGGGCTTTCTCGACATCGCCGACAGGCTCGCGTCAATCCCGGCGCGCCAGGTCGTCGCCGGCCATGGCCCGATGCCGGCGCCCTGGCCCAAGGCGCTCGACGACGAGCGCGCTTACCTCTCGCGGCTGACCGCCGACCTTCGCGCCGCGATCAAGAAGGGCGAAAGCGTCGCGGCGGCGGCCAAGGAAGCGGGCGCAGAGGAACGCGGCAAATGGCGGCTCTTCGACGATTACAACGCCCGCAACGCCACGGCGGGCTTCGCGGAGCTGGAATGGGAGGCGCCGTGACGTTAGGGGACTTTGTCTCGTAACTTCCCGCCAAATTGGTCTATGCTGCGTCAAAAGCGCTTTAAGGCCGACCGAGGCCAGGAGGGAACATGCTCCGCAAAACCGCTCATTGCGCCATTGGCGCTTTTGGCGCGCTCGCCGCCTTCTTCGTCGCGACCGGCGCCTTCGCGGAAGGCCCCGCCGATCCCTGGCCCGGCCTTGTCGCTGATATTTTCCAAAACCGCGCGATCGGCGCCGCCGACGGCGCCATCACGCTCGAAGCGCCGGCGCGCGCCGAGGACGCCGCCATCGTGCCGATGACGATGCGCTTTTCCGATCCGACGCAAATCAAGGTCGCGACGCTCGTCATCGACCAGAATCCGATGCCGATGGCCGCCGCCTTCACGCTTGGCGAGACGGCCGGCGTCGGCTTCATCGAGACGCGCGTCAGGGTGAATTCCTACAGCAATGTCCACGCCGTGGCGGAGACGCGAAGCGCCACGCTGCGCGCCGACGCGAAATTCGTCAAAGCCTCGGGCGGCTGCTCGGCGCCGGCGGTCAAGGATCAGGACGAGGCGCTCGCCAATGTCGGCAAGATGAAATATCGCGAATTCAAAAGCGCCGATCCCGCAAAGCGCGAGGCGCAGATCATGATCCGCCATCCCAACGCCTCCGGCATGCAGATGGACCCGGTTACGCGCGCCTATCTGCCGGCGCATTTCATCGATTCCGTGGAAGTGTGGCGGGGCGACGCGCTCGTCTTCAAAATGGAGGGCGGTATTTCGCTTTCCGAAGACCCGGCCTTCCGTTTCAGCTATGCGCCCAACGGCGCGAAGACGATGCGCGTCGAAGCGCATGACAATAAGGGCGGCGTCTATAAGGGCGAATGGCCGATCGGCGAGGCGTCGTAAGACTCCCGCTCAATAAGTCTTCGCGAGATAATCGACGATTTTTTGCGCGTCGTCCGCGTCGATCTTCGCGCGGTAAGTCTTGATCATCTTCTTGACGATGCCTTCCCAATAAGGTCGGCCCATATGCGGCGGCTGCAGAAGGATGTAGTCGACCGAATGGCAGGCGAGGCAATTGTTCTGCGCCGCCTCCCTATCCGGGCCGGGGCGCAGCGTCGCCGTCTCTTCGGGAAGCGCATAGGTCCGCGGCTCCGCGCCGCAAGGCGAAGCGAGAAACAGCGCGATCGTAATCGCCAGCCGTCGCATGGGCTTCCTCTCAAATCGCCTCGACGCGGATGGTCTCGACGACATTGCGCATATAGCCCGAAGGGTTCCAGTTGGGCGTCAAGGGCTGCGCCTCGCCCCTGCGATTGACGGCCCGGGTTTTCACTTCATGGACGCCGGGCGGCAGCGTCGCTTCGATCCGCCATTCGCGGAAGGAGTAGCGGCCGAGATCTTCGCCCAGACGCGCCTCTTTCCAGCTTGCGCCGCCGTCCATCGAGACGAGAACTTCTTTGACGCCATGACCGCCGTCGAAGGCGATTCCGCGCAGCGCTAAAGGCGCATTCGCTGGCGCTTTCGCGCCATCGGCGAGATTGGTGATGAAAGAGCGGATGTTGAGACGTTTGATGTGCGTCGTCTTTTCGATCTTCTCGCCCGGTTGCGAACAGGCGCAATCATTGTCGGGAATCCGATAGGCGTTCGCCATCCAATGGCCGACGAACTCATAGCCGAGCGCCGTGATTTCATTGAGATGCTTCACCCAATAGGTCCCGTAACGGCCAGGGACGACGAGCCGCAGCGGATAGCCGTTGAGCCAGGGCAAGTCTTCGCCATTCATGGCGTAGGCGACCATGACCTCGCCGTCGCCGGCGTGCGCGAGGTCGAGCGCCTTGACGAAATCCGGCGTCTCGGGCGCGGGCGGCTTGTCGAGGCCGTTGAAGGCGATCAGCCGGACGCCGCTCCGAACCCCCGCTTTTTCGAGCAGCGCTTTGAGCGGAACGCCGCGCCAGCGCGCGTTCCCCATGGCGCCATGGCCGAGTTGCCCGCCGCCGACGCGCGGCTCGAAAAAGCCGCGACTATTGCCGGAACATTGATTGACGGCGACGATTTCAATGGGCTCGAAGTCTTCTTTCAACTCCGCAAGCGAAAGCGACCGCGGGCGCGCGACTTCTCCTTTCACCTCGAGGCGAAACGAATCGGGATCGATGCTGAGCGGAATGTCGGCGAGATGGTAACGCACGAAGAAAGCGTCGTTGGGCGTGATCGGGCCTTCGTCGAAAACCGCGAAAGGCGTTTCGAGCTGGGGCGGACGCGCGGTGAGCTGAATGAGCGGGCGCTTGCCGGGGTAAGCCGCCAGCGGCCGCTCGCCATTGGCGAAAGGAAGCGCCGCGCGCTCTTCAGCCATCAGTCGAGACGACGCGAGCCACGCAAGGCCTACGCCGGCGCTCTGGCAAAAGGCGCGTCTGTCGAGATCAAGGCTCATGGGCGCAGCGCCAAACAAACACGCCCATTATCTCGGGCGCGAGCGCGCGACGTCTATGCGCTGAGCCAAAAGAAATGGCCGCGTTTTTTGCTGCGGCGCAGCGCGGGCGAGAAGCTTGAAGGACGGCTCAGGAGCCCCAAATCGTCAGCGCGGCGCAGACCGCAAGCGGAGCCGCCGCCAGCGCGCAGACAGCCGCAACGCAAAGGCGCCGCTCCAATTCGCTCGCTTGGCGCGCACGCGCCTCGACTTTCCAATGCGCGTCGTCTTGCCAATGGATGAACGCCATCACAACCCCCGCTGGACCTTTCCTTGCGGCCCCTCACCGCGTTCTGCTCGCCGACGCCCCCGAAAGGTCGCCAGTTTCTTAACGCGCGAGGCGGGAGATTCGTTTCAATGTGACGCAATCGACTTTAGCGGGCGGCGCGCGGCGATAGCGCGTCATGCCTAATTATTTGCGGTGGCGTCAGGTCAATCAATTGCGCGATGCTCGCCCATCGCTTTTGCCACCAACTCACAGATTTTTCGCGCCCGACGCATCACTCTAGTCTTTAGCTGCGCCAAACTTACAATATTGAATTTTAAGGCAATAGCATAAAGATAAAAATTTGCATGGACGCTAAACATAAGAGAGAACACCACTTTTTGGCAAATGTGATTTTTTTGCAACAACAGAAACCCAGTTTCATATGTAGCATCTCGAATCAATGTATTGGAGTTTGTTGGAGGCTTTTTCAAACTTATTGAGGGATGACACATGAGCTACGATTCAAAACCGGCCATAAAATTGGCCTTTGCAGGTATTGTTGCAATTAGCTCAAGTTTAACTGGCGGATGTAGATCACTTCAATATTTTTCTCAGGTATCAGGAGCCGATCAATTTGCTAAATCATTCCCAGAATATGAGTTAAATGTTATAAAAAGTGGCGCAGAAGGTTATATATTTCACCATGAATACACATATTACCCAGATAAACTTAGAAGAAATCAATATATTTCTGTAAAAATGTTCGACATTGATAGGGAGTATTTCAATTTTGTATCGCTCCTTAACGTGAGCGATACCGGCGTCGCCTCATTCTCAGATTTTGCTCAGCTCGGTCTCACCACGGCCGCCACGGCGATCCCTGTTGTGCAAACAACGAAAGTGCTTGCAACCGCCGCGACGGCGGTTGGTGGAGCAAGAGCAATTTACAATGAAGATCTTCTGCGAACTCAAACGCTCCAAGCCTTACAGACGCAGATGGATGCGGATAGAATAAAGATCAAAAATATTATTGTTGACCGGATGGATAATTGCTCAGCCGCGCAATATCCGATTGGCTTTGTGCTTTCCGATTTACAGGCGTATGCGGCGGCAGGAACCGTGGACTCCGCGATCGCAAGCTTGAGTAATTCTGCGACTAAAGCAAAACAGACGGCAACCACCTCCTCAAGCACGGCGAGCGCTGACAGCGGAGAAGGGAGCAAGAAGAGCGGAGAAGGAGGCAAGAAGAGCGGAGAAGTCATCATCGAAGGTGCCCGGGGCAAACTCACCTATAATTTCACCCCCACCAATAACTGCCCGCTGCCCAGTGGCGGGTTGGAACCTAAGCCCTCCCTGTCGGCCAATAGCAAAGCGCCAGTTAAAACCGTCGCCTCCTCGACGAAGACCAATCCGTTGCCCAAGGCTGATCCCAGCAACAAAAGCAATCCGGCACCTAACCCCGACCCAACGCCGATAAAAAAAGGGTAACGCTTCGTGAAGTCGGCAAGCGTTGTAATTCGCGCCTGGGCTCGCCGAGTATGCCGCTGTCGACAGCTAATTTAATGCGCGGCGCGCGCAAGCGGCGCCGCGCGGAACTCCCGGGACGCGGGCGGCGGGGGCGCGGCGTTTTCGCTGAAGAGCTCGGCGAGCTTTTCCGTCATGGCGCCGCCGAGTTCCTCTGCGTCGATGATCGTCACCGCGCGGCGGTAGTAGCGCGTCACGTCATGGCCGATGCCGATTGCGATCAGCTCAACGGGCGATTTGGTCTCGATTTCATGAATGACATGGCGCAGATGGCGTTCGAGATAATTTCCCGGATTGACCGAAAGCGTCGAATCGTCGACCGGCGCGCCGTCGGAGATCATCATCAAAATGCGCCGCTGCTCCGTGCGCGCGAGCAAGCGGCGATGCGCCCAGTCGAGCGCCTCGCCGTCGATATTTTCCTTCAAGAGCCCTTCCCGCATCATCAGGCCGAGATTGCGCCGGGCGCGCCGCCAAGGCGCGTCGGCGGATTTGTAGATGATATGGCGAATGTCGTTGAGCCGGCCGGGACTGGGTTTCTTGCCTTCGGCGATCCAGGCTTCGCGCGACTGGCCGCCTTTCCAGGCGCGCGTGGTGAAGCCGAGGATTTCCACCTTCACGCCGCAGCGCTCCAACGTGCGGGCGAGAATGTCGGCGCAGGTCGCCGCGACGGTGATGGGGCGCCCGCGCATGGAGCCGGAATTATCGAGCAGCAGCGTGACCACCGTGTCGCGAAAATCCATGTCCTTCTCGCGCTTGAAGGACAGGGCCTGTTGCGGATCGATGATGACGCGCGGCAGGCGCGCCGGATCGAGCATGCCCTCTTCGAGATCGAATTCCCAGGACCGGCTTTGCTGCGCCATGAGGCGGCGCTGCAGGCGGTTGGCGAGACGCCCGACGACGGAGGTAAGATGGAGCAGCTGCTTGTCGAGATAGGCGCGCAGCCTGTCGAGCTCCTCCATGTCGCATAATTCCTCGGCGCGCACGGTCTCGTCGAAGCGCGTCGTATAGGCGTGATAATCCGCGCCGGAACGCTCGGCGGAAGGCGTCGTGGGGCGCTGCGCCTCGGCGGCTTCCTCGGAGTCGCCGGCGTCCGACTCCTGCTCGGTCTCGCCATAGGGCGCTTCGGCCGAATCGCTTTCGCCCTCTTCGCTCGCCTCATCGGCGGCGAGCGCCGTCTCCATTTCGGCGGCGCTTTTCGATTCTTCCTCGTCCTTGTCTTCGCTTTCGCTCTCGTCGGGATTTTGCGGCGCCTCCTCGCTTTCCTCATCGGCGGACGTTTCGTCCGGCGCTTCGCCAGTCGCCATGTCGAGATGAGAGAGAAGCTCGCGCACAATCTGCGCGAAAAGCCGCTGATCCTCCACCGCCCCGGACAGCCGGTCGAGATCGGCGCCGGCGCGATCCTCGATCGCGTCGCGCCACAGATCGACGATCTTCTCGGCGTGCGGCGGCGGGTTGACGCCGGCGAGGCGCTGCCGGGCGAGAAGCGCGAGCGCGTCTTCGAGCGGCGCGTCCTCGCGCGATGAAATCTCCGCCGCATGGGCGCGCTGATAGCGGTCGTCGAGCATCGCGCCGATATTGGCGGCGACGCCGGCCATGCGCCGCGCCCCGATCGATTCGCAGCGCGCCTGCTCCAGCGCGTCGAAGGCTGCGCGGGCGTCAGGCGAGTCCGGCGCATAGCGGCGATGCAGCGCGTCGTCGTGGCAAGCGAGGCGCAGCGCGAGCGAATCCGACTGGCCGCGCAAAATGGCGGCGTCCTTCGGCGTGAGCTTTCGCGGCGGCTCGGTGAGACGCGCCTTGGCGCCTTCATTGGAGCCCGACGGCGCGGCGACGAGCGAGGGGCGTTCGGGGGCGAAGATCACGTCGAGCCCGGGCGAGCGCGCCATGGCGCGCATGCAGCCGGCGACGGCGCGCTTGAACGGCTCCTGCGGCGCCTCCTTGGCGGAGGGGGGACGGCGGTTCGTGGGGGCGGGAGGCATGGAGCCAGTATATGCCCGCGAGGTCGCAAGTCGACAACAAGACGCGAAAAAGCCGCGCGTCGCCGCGCGGCTTTTCTCGGACGCCGAATATTAGCCGAGGTGCGAAATGAAGGGGGCCAGGAAGATCAGGGTCACGATCGCGGCGACGCCGCCGGCAACCCATACCAAACCCTTCATACGCGAAGAAGCTGCGCTGTTCATGCTCATTTTGTCTCTTTTACTTGGACATGCCTGCGAAGAAATTACATAAGCCGCCCGCGGGAATGTCCAAAACAGCTGCAGCCTATCTCGTGGTGTATAAGAAATATTTCGAATATTGCAAGCTTTTATCAAGCATAAGCTCTAACAGCATTAGGTTTTTAAAAAGTATTTCTACTTGATTTATATCAATAGCAACCAAGAAAAGCTCATATAAGCAGACGGAAATATTGCTGGATGGGCGCGTCGCGGGACGAAGATGGACCAATTGTCGCAGGGCAATATTACTCGCGCCGAATGACGCTTTCCCCTATGGCGACCCCGACGACCGTTGGAGGGTCGCTGCGCGCGGCGAAGATTGGTGCGATGGAAAAGCTTGTCGGGGAGCCGGGCGCGCGCCGCCCCTTGCGAAGCGCTTGAAGCGGCGAATGCTCTTTTCGGCTGGCTTAATCCGCGCTTTCTTGACGCCTCACCAATAACGCCAGCCGGGGCCCCCGTACCAGCCGGGCCCCCAAGAGCGAGGATAGGCGAGGCTTGCGCGCCGGTCGGCGTCGCGATTGAGGTCGACGTCGAGAAGGCATTTCGAAAAGGCGTCCGTCCCCTTGCGAAAGCCGTAACCGCGGCAGCGCCCTTCGTCGATCGCCCGCTGTTCGGCGGTCGTGGCGCAGGCGCCGACAAGGAGCGCGAGGCCCGTTACGGCGATCATTTCCCTGATCCGCATCTCGCGATCCTCCGCCCAATTCGGGGGCGATTTTGGGTGGCCTCTATGTTTTCCGCCTCGCTGGCGCGCAGAAATAGCGCCAAATCGAAGGGCTGCAGCGTATTTGAATCGAAATCCGGCGAAAACTCGCCTGCGTGAGACGAGAGCAAGGATTATTTAAAATTGCGGAAATTTGGCGGCTCGCCCGCCGCCCGTTCGCGCTTTTCCAACAAGCGCGGCGCGTCTAGGGCGAAAGCCTCTATAACTTGCGCTCGCCCTTGCTGAAATTGGAGAGATCGCCTTCCGCCGCGGCGCGCCGGCGCCAGGATTTGGCGATCGCCGGATATTTGATTTCATTGCAGATGCGCGACACCTGCTGCTGCAATTTCTCGCTCCCGCAGGAGGGGCAGGCCGGAACGTCCGAAGCGCGAACCAGAAGCTCGAATTCGGCGGCGCAATCGTTGCAGACATAGGCGTAAAGCGGCATCGGCTCCTCGCGTTGATGGGGTTTCGAGACGCCCGCGTTTAAGCAAATTTCGTTCCGTATAGCGAAGGGCGGCGCGACCAACGCCCCTTCTCGGCTCACGCCGCCGGAGGCCAATCGAATGCGCGGCTCATGATTTCTTCAAGAGCGTATGGGTTCGTCTGCGCGAAAGACTCCAGATCAAGATTTGTCTCGGTGGAAGCGCGATCGCGCGCGTCCTCATAGGCCTCCTCTATCGCTTCCGAGAGGCGCGATTTCAATCCGGGGTTCTTGCGCAACTGCCGCTCGACGCGCCGTCTCTGTTCGCGGATGGAATTCACCCAGCTTCGCGAACGCAGTTCTGGCTGTCGATCCCATTTCAGGAAATGGGTGAGAAGAACGGTTAGCGCGCTTTGGAGCTTGTCATATTGCTCGCTTCCCACGTCGTCGAGCTCCTCGGCGATGTTTGACGCGTCGAGCTCGCTCAATCGGCCGGCGCGCAGCAGTTCAGCCTGCTCGCGCGACCAGCCGTAAAGGTCGTCTCGATAGCGCGAAGCGGGGCGCGTCACAGGGCTCTTTCGGACCGGCGCGGACATCCTTCGCTCCTTTCAGCCGCCTTATATCAGGTCATCACCACATTCACCGCGCTTTCGGGCAGCTCCTTGCCGAAGCAGCGCTGATAAAACTCAGCGACCAGCGGCCGCTCCAACTCATCGCATTTATTGAGGAAGGTCAGGCGGAAGGCGAAGCCGATATCGCCGAAAATCTCGGCGTTCTCCGCCCAGGTGATGACCGTGCGCGGGCTCATCACCGTGGAGAGATCGCCGGCCATGAAAGCGTTGCGCGTGAGATCCGCGACGCGCACCATCTTATTGGCGATGTCGCGGCCTTCCTTCGTCGCGGCGTAGGACTTCGCCTTGGCGAGCACGATATTGGTTTCGGCGTCGTGGGGCAGATAATTCAGAGTCGTCACGATCGACCAGCGGTCCATCTGCGCCTGATTGATTTGCTGCGTGCCATGATAGAGGCCCGACGTGTCGCCAAGCCCCACCGTATTCGCCGTCGCGAACAGACGGAAGGACGGATGCGGACGGATGACGCGATTCTGGTCGAGCAGCGTAAGACGGCCGGACACCTCCAGCACGCGCTGGATGACGAACATCACGTCGGGGCGGCCGGCGTCATATTCGTCGAAACAGAGCGCGACATTGTGCTGGACCGCCCAGGGCAGAATGCCGTCGCGAAATTCCGTGACCTGCTTGCCGTCCTTGAGGACGATCGCGTCCTTGCCGACGAGGTCGACGCGCGAAATATGGCTGTCAAGATTGACGCGCACGAAGGGCCAGTTGAGCCGCGCCGCCACCTGCTCGATATGGGTCGATTTGCCAGTGCCGTGATAGCCCGTCACCATGACGCGGCGATTCCTGGCGAAGCCGGCGAGAATGGCGAGCGTCGTCTGCCGGTCGAAGAGATAATCCGCGTCCAGATCCGGCACATGCTCGTTTCTTTCCGAGAAGGCCGGAACCTCCATATCGGAGTCGATCCCGAAGACCTGGCGCACCGAGATTTTCATATCCGGCTGGCTGTCGAGGCCCGCGCCGGCGTGTTCTGCTACGACCAAAATACGTCCTCCGTTCGCGGACTGTTCGCGCTCCCGCGTCCGCGACGCGCCTCGCGACGCAAAGAGCTTTCGCCTTTCGCGCCCGGTCCGACGAGCAAGGCTTAGACCAGCCGGGCCGCCCTTAGCGTCTTATAGGCATGGATGATTTCCCGCAATTTTTCTTCGCGGGAGCGATCGCCGCCATTCGCGTCGGGGTGGTGGCGCTTGACGAGCTCCTTATAGCGCGTTCGGATCGCCTCCCCATCGGCGGTCTCCTCGAGGCCAAGCGCGACGAAGGCCCGGATCGTGACCGGCGAATGGCGCGGCGCCCGCTTGGGCGCGGGCGCGGGACGGCGAAAGCGGCTGCGGTAAAGGCCCATAGGGTCCTCCGTCGCCGCCCCTTCCTCGCGAAAGCCTGCTTGCCCGCGCCGCGTTCCCATCGACCAGGTGGGGCGATGGCCGACGGTTGCGTCCTTAAGATAGCGGGCGACGTCGGCGTCGTTCATGCCGTTAAAATAATTGTAGGACGCGTTATATTCGCGGACATGTTCAAGGCAGAAGCAGAAATATTGCCCTTCGCGCAACCGTCCCATCGGCGCGCGATAGGCGCCCTCCGCCTCGCAGCCCGGCGCGTCGCAACGCATGACGCTGCTTTCCCGCGGCTCTTCGCGCGACTGACGCTGCGTCCTTATCCGATCAAAAAGGGGCGAGTTGAGGTCCATGTTCTTCCATTATGACGGCGCGCTGGCATGCCGCAAGCATAAGGATACGGCGTTGTGCTAAAAAGGCGCGGCGGTTTGAAGGCGCCGCTTTTAAAGGCGGCGCATAGTTCCTATCCATGAATCATCGATTCATGGACAGCGCTTGCAGTAAATTTAATGCGTTTTCTTAAGCCGAACCGGCGACCCCATCGGCGGAAAACGCTTTGAGGAGATGAAAATGACGGATGAAGGCCAGGGCGTCGTCAAGACGAAGATCGCGCGCAAGCTCACCGACGGCCTTGCGCCCGCGATACTCAACGTCATCGACGAGTCGCATCATCATGCGGGCCACAAGCACAACCACCCCGACGGCGAAACGCACTTTAAAGTAGAAGTGGTAAGCGACGCCTTTGAAGGCAAGAGCCGGGTCGAACGCCACCGCCTCATCAACACCCTTCTCGCGGACGAACTCGCCGAGCGCGTCCATGCATTGGCGATCACCGCCAAGACGCCGAAGGAAGCCGCGACGGGATAGCGGCTCCGGGGATGCAGCGTCAATATTTGGCGCGGTCGGGCAAATTGCGAAATTCGGCCCAGACCTTCTGGGCTTCGCTCCGCAGCAGCGGTTCGACCGGAACAGTCCGCTGGGCGTAAGGCTTCTTGATATCGGCGCTGATATTGGCGTCGTCGAAGAGATCGGCGTAGTCCGGCCAGGCGGCCGCATAATAGATTTTATTCACGCGCGCCCAATAGGAGGCCGCATAGCACATAGGACAGGGCTCGCAGCTCGAAAACAGGGTGGCGCCCTTGAGGTGCGGGGAGCCGACTTTCTTGCAGGCGGCGCGGATCGCCTTCACTTCGGCATGGGCGGTGGGATCGTTGTCCCGCACGACGCTATTGCCCTCGGCGGCGAGCACCTCGCCATCCCGCACGATCACGACGCCGAACGGGCCGCCGGTCTTGTCGACGACGCCGGCCTTGCGCATCAGTTCGATCGCCTGGCGCATATAGGCGCGATCCTGATCCGTCGCGCCGCTTGCGCCGGTCGCCGCGCCCGCTTCGCCAATGGAGGCGGCCGCGAAGACGGCGGCGCCCGATGCGAGAAATGCGCGTCTGGGCACGACATGCGGCGTCGAAAACAGCCTGTCCAGCCAATGCGCCTCGTCAGCCATGCCCTTGTCAGCCATGTCCTCGCCCCGTGATCAAGCTCCGGAGACCAAGCCTTAGCCGTGACAAGGGCGGGGAGCAAGCGGGGCTAGGCCCTGATGGGCGCGCCGGCGGCGTCGCATTCGACGACCGATTCATCCTCGCCCATGGCGATGCGGGCGCTCGAAAGCACGCCATCCGCGCGATAGAAATATTCGTGCAGGAGCTCCACTTCGCCATAGACGAGCTTTTCGCAGGTCGCGAGCCTTCCGTCGGCGTCATAGGTCGCGCGGATATAGGTGTTGCGATTATGCAGCTCCTTCTCGTCGAGCGGCTGCACGAGATTGAGCGGCAGGCGCAGACCGGAATAGGTGACGAAATAGCGGTAGCCTTCCGCAGGCTTCGACATGGCTCGAGCTCCTCCCTTTGGTTTTATGCTTTTGGCCCAGCGTAACCGCGCGCGGAAAAAAGTCACGCCGCCGCTTGCCTCTCATCCGCGTCAGATCGGGGTTGGCGTCTTCGCTTCGGCCGTAACGTCAGCCCGCCAGGCCAGGGACCGCCGTTTCCTAATTCGGGAAATGCTCGACATGGGTTTCGGCGGTCCGGCCGATGTAAAGCGCCCGGCGGCCATAGAACGACACGATGTAGCCGGCGCAACCTGCTAATGCGGCGTTCTTGCAAAAGCCCTCATACGTATAGCCAGGAACTTGCTGCTGCGCTTCTTGGATGGCGGCCCGCAAGAGCGCGGCGTCGAACGTCGGCGCGACGGGCGCGTCGACCCGGTGAGCGGGCAGCTCGAGGCTCTCCCCATCCGGCAGATAATAGGTCGCGGTCGCCCGCCGGAAGTCGACGGCGTAGCCTTCAAATCCAGCATTCGTTAGCGCTGTGACGATTTGGGGGAAGGCCATCATATTCCCCTCGGCCCCTTCGAGGCAGGCGCGCGCAGTTGTTTTCTGGTGGTCATTCATAGGCGTTCTCCGTGAAAGGGCGTGATCGAGTTCAGTCGATCGGCGTCGCCGTCATATGGCCGCTCTCAGCCATGCGCTTCAGAAGCCGTTCCAAAGTCTTCCGTTCATCCGCCGTCAGGCGCCCGAAAAATTCTGCGTCGTTGCGATCGGCGAGCGCGGCCAGCTCCGGCACGAGATCGACGCCTCGCTCCGTCAGGCCGAGCGTCTGCGCGCGGCGGTCGTCCGCATTGGCTTCGCGCGCGATCAGCGACTTGGCGATCAATCTGTCGGCGAGTTTGGTGATCGCTCCCCGCGTCATGCCCATCTCATCCGCCAGACGGCTGGGCGGCGTCGGTTTCCTGCCGTAGAGCGCGCGCATCACGCTCCATTCCGCCACTGTCACCTCCTTGCTCGCCAGCTTGTCGGCGAAAGCATGGGAAACATGGTTGGACACCATGCGCAGCCAGAAGCCGAGATGCGCGGTGAGGGCCGAAACAGGTGAAGTCGAATGCATTACGCGCTCTTTGGTTGACTAGGAAACTACTCAAAATGATTTCCTTGTCAACTATATTAGCGCGACGCCGTCGTCGCGGGCGTGAGGGGCGTTTTCCTAAAGGCGCGGGCGAAGCCCCGGCTCTTGACGGCCGCCCGCCCAGCGCGTAGCGCGAATTCTTTGCGCGGCCTCGCCGCGATCGATTAGGACGCTCCCGCTCATGCCCGCCGTCGACAAGATAACAAAGCCCGGCGCCAAGCCGGCCAATCCGCGTTTTTCCTCCGGTCCCTGCGCCAAGCGCCCGGGCTGGTCCTTCGACAATCTCGCCGGCGCCGCGCTCGGACGCTCGCACCGCTCCAAGGCCGGCAAGGGGAAGCTCGCACAGGCGATCGCGCTCACCCGCGAGGTTTTGCAGGTTCCGCAGGATTACCGGATCGGAATCGTCCCGGCCTCGGACACCGGGGCGGTCGAAATGGCGCTCTGGTCGCTGCTCGGTCCGCGCGGCGTCGACGTCGTCGCCTGGGAGAGCTTTTCGAAAGACTGGGTGACGGACGTTCTCGACCAGTTGAAGCTCGAAAACGCCCGCGGCGTCGTCGCGCCCTTCGGCGAATTGCCCGACCTCTCGCAGCTCGATTTCGAGCGGGACGTCGTCTTCGCCTGGAACGGCACGACCTCGGGGGTGCGCGTTCCGAACGCCGACTTCATTCCGCTCGACCGCAAGGGGCTCACGATCTGCGACGCGACCTCCGCCGCCTTCGCGCAGCCGCTCGATTTCGCCAAGCTCGATGTGACGACCTATAGCTGGCAGAAGGTTCTGGGCGGCGAAGCGGCGCATGGGGTGCTGATCCTCTCGCCGCGCGCCGTCGAGCGGCTCGAAACCTATGCGCCGCCCTGGCCGCTGCCGAAGATTTTCCGGCTGACGAAGCGGGGCAAGCTCAACGAGGAGATTTTCGAGGGCGAGACGATCAATACGCCCTCCCTGCTCGCGGTCGAGGATTATCTCGACGCGCTTGCCTGGGCGAAATCCATCGGCGGGTTGGACGCGCTTTTCGCGCGGGCGAACGCCAATGCGCGCGTCGCCGCCGACTGGGTGGAAAGAACGCCCTGGATCGATTTTCTCGCTGTAGATCCGGCGACGCGCTCCAATACCGGCGTCTGCCTCGTCTTCTCAAAGGAATGCGCGGCGAAAACGCCGGAGGCGCAAAAAGCGCTCGCCAAAAGCATGGTCGCGATGATCGAGAGCGAAGGCGCGGGCTATGATTTTGGCGCCTATCGCGACGCGCCCCCCGGCTTTCGCATCTGGTGCGGCGCGACGGTCGAGGCCTCCGACGTGGCGCTGCTGACGCAATGGCTTGATTGGGCCTATGCCGAGGCGTCGGTCGAGATCGCGCAGGCGGCGTAACAAGCAACCCGACGACGCCGTCCGATCGAAGGAAATCCCTCAAGCCATGGAGCAAGTTCCGATCGAAAAAGTCTGTCAACTTTTTTTGAGAACTTGCTCTATTGATCGCCCCAGTCCGTCACCATCAAATTTGGGACGCGATCGAATTCGCGTCGATTTGTCGTCACCAGCACGGCCCCTCGCCGCCGCGCCTGAGCGGCGATCAAATAGTCGAACGGACCGATAGGCGTTCCGCGTTCTTCGAGGAAAGCTCGAATGTCTCCGCCTTCGCGCGCGTCTTCGACGTCGAAGGCGGGCAGTTCGAAGCCGGCGGAAAGAAACTCCTCCAAGAGCGCCCTCGCCTGTTGCGGACGTTTGCTTTTCGCGATGCCGTAACTGAGTTCAAAAATCGCCGCCGCCGGAATCATCAGCGCCGCGCCCGCCTTCAGTTCCGTCGCGAGTCTTTCGGCGATTTGGGGCTTGCGTTTGTTGAGCGCGAAAATGACGACATTGGTGTCGAGGCAAAACATTGATGGCGTCACTCGAATGAGATCGACTCGTCGGGCGCAAGCGGCGGCTCATCCGGCAAACCCGCCGGCAGGAAATTCTCAGCGCCCATGGCGTCCAATTTGGCGCGCCACGCGTCGACGTCGAATGGGGAGGCTTCGATCGGCTCCAGAATGACCTTATTGCCGATCTTGCTGACGCGAACTTCCGTTCCCGGCAAACGAAATTCCTTGGGTAGGCGAACCGCTTGGCTGCGCCCATGTTGAAATAGTTTGGCCGTGGCCATCTTGGCTTTCCCATAGATATCTATCAATGATAGATATCAATCTTTCCGCGAGCCGGCAACGGCTCAACAAAACGGAGCCGCCATGCCGCCCCGGGTGCTCATCTCCGACTCGCTCTCGCCGGCCGCCGCGCAGATTTTCCGCTTGCGCGGCATCGAGGTCGATTGCGAGCCGACGCTTGGCAAGGACAGCGACAAGCTCGCCGCCGCCATCGGCGATTACGACGGGCTGGCGATCCGCTCCGCGACGAAAGTGACGGCCGACCTCCTGCAGCGGGCGAGCCGGCTCAAGGTCGTCGGCCGCGCCGGCGTCGGCGTCGACAATGTCGACGTTCCCGCGGCGACGGCGCGCGGCGTCATCGTCATGAATACGCCCTTCGGCAATTCGGTCACCGCCGCCGAGCACGCCATCGCCCTGATGTTCGCGCTCGCGCGCGAAATCCCCGCCGCCGACGCCTCCACCCAGGCCGGCAAATGGGAGAAAAACCGCTTCATGGGGGTCGAGATCACCGGCAAGACGCTCGGCGTCGTCGGCTGCGGCAATATTGGCTCCAATGTCGCCGAGCGCGGGATCGGCCTCAAAATGCGCGTCATCGCCTTCGACCCCTATCTCACCGAGGAGCGCGCCAGGACGCTTGGCGTCGAAAAGGTCGAACTCGACGATCTCCTCGCCCGCGCCGATTTCATCACGCTGCACACGCCGCTCACGGCGCATACGAAGAACATTCTGTCGGCGGAGAACATCGCCAAGACGAAAAAGGGCGCGCGCATCGTCAATTGCGCCCGCGGCGGGCTCGTCGACGAGGAGGCGCTGCGCAAGGCGCTCGACGACGGCCATATCGCCGGCGCCGCTTTCGACGTTTTCGCGAAAGAGCCGGCGACGGAAAATCCGCTGTTCGGCCATCCGCATGTCGTCTGCACGCCGCATCTCGGCGCCTCGACGAGCGAGGCGCAGGAGAAGGTCGCGCTGCAGATCGCCGAACAAATGTCCGATTATTTGACGCGCGGCGCGATCGCCAACGCCGTGAACTTCCCTTCGATCACCGCGGAGGAGGCCCCGCGCCTCAAGCCTTTCATCGAGCTTGCCGAAAAGCTCGGTCTTTTCGCCGGACAGGTCGCCCGCGCCGGCGTCGAGAAATTGTCGGTCGTCTATGAAGGCGCGGTCACGCTCGAGAAAACCCGCGCCATGACGGCGGCGGCGATTTCCGGCCTGCTGCGGCCGATTCTCGAAGACATCAACGCCGTCGCCGCGCCCGTCGTCGCCAAGGAGCGCGGCGTCGCGGTCGAGGAGATCACGCGCGAGGCGCAAGGCGACTATGAGTCGCTGATCACGCTCAACGCGCTGACGGCGCAAGGAGAGATCAGGGTTTCCGGCACGGTGTTCCATGACGGCAAGCCGCGCATCATCCGCATCGGCGACATAGGCGTCGACGCCGAATTTTCCCCTTCGATGATCTATCTGACGAATGAGGACCGACCGGGCTTTATCGGCCGTTTCGCCGGCGCGCTGGGCGACGCCGAGGTTAATATCGCCACGTTCGCGCTTGGCCGCGACCGGCCCGGCGGGCAGGCCGTGGCGCTTGTCGCCATCGACGGCGACTTGCCGGCGCGGGCGCTTTCTAAGATCGAGCGCCTGCCCGGCGTCAAGCAGGCCGTTACGCTCAAATTTAGCTGAACGCCCGCCCGCCGGCGGGCGCGACTGTTGCCGCCCCGCCACTGTTGCTGCAAAAATAGGCGAGACGACCGCCCAAACGCGCCTTGGCGCTTGCCTGCGCGCGCCGACTGCAAGTCTAATCGGCGCGGTTCCTTGAAACAGGATAGATTGATTCGCGGCGCATCTCCCCATTCACGCTCACAACCAAGGGAACATCATGCGGGGTCCTGCTCTTGCCTTGATTTACGCCATTGGCGCGCTCGGCGCTCTTAGCGCTTTCTCCTCACAAGCTCTCGCTCGCGGCCCGACGCCGCAGCCTGCGCCGGATGTCGACCCGCTCTCGGCGCTCTTTGGCGGCGGCGGGTTCGCGCCGGCGCCCAACGCCGCCGACGGCCGCCCCCAGGCCGAGGCGGTTCCGCGCGAGATCGTCTCCTTCGGCGGATATGCGCCGGGCACGATCGTCATCTCGACGAGCGAGCGGCGGCTCTATTACGTGCTCGGCGGCGGCCAGGCAATCCGTTATGGCGTCGGCGTCGGGCGGCCGGGCTTCGAATGGGCCGGCACGCGCTTCATCTCCAGCAAGCGCGAATGGCCGGACTGGACGCCGCCCTCGCAAATGCTCCGCCGTCGTCCCGACCTGCCGCGCCATATGGAGGGCGGACTCAACAACCCGCTCGGGGCGCGCGCCATGTATCTCTCGGGCACGCTCTATCGCATCCACGGCTCCAACGAGCCCTGGACGATCGGCCAGGCGGTATCCTCCGGCTGCATCCGCATGACCAATGACGACGTCGTCGACCTCTACAGCCGAGCGAAAGTCGGCACGCGGGTGGTGGTGACGCGCTAGGTTTAGCGGCGGGATCTATAACCCCCCGAGCCCCTCACCTTACCTCTCCCCGCAAGCGGGGAGAGGAGGCGGCTAGCGCTTCGCTCCAAGAAGCGGCGCTGGGATGCCAAAATTTTTTCAATATCAGGCGCAACGTCGACGACCCCTCTCCCCGCTTGCGGGGAGAGGTAGGTGAGGGGCTTGGGCATTTGATGCGAGCCTTAAACGCCTATCTCTCTCCGGGCCGGTCGCGATCCAACCCCTTGGCCGCGAGCTCCTGGAGATAGGCGTCGAATATCGCCGGGGCCCCTTCGCCAAGCTCGCGCAAATAGCCCCAGGTGTAGATGCCGGTGCCATGCATGTCGTCGAAGTCGAGCCGAATGGCGTAATTGCCGACCGGCGCGACGCCGATGATGGCGACATTGCGCTTGCCGCCGACGGTGACCCGCTCTTCCGGCGAATGGCCCTGAACCTCGGCGCTCGGGCTTTGCGTGCGCAGCAGCTCGGCGGTGAGCGCGAAGCTCGCGCCGTCGTCGAAGGCGACGTTCAGCATGCGCCCGCCCTCAAGAAGCTTGATCTCGGTCGGCCAAGGCTCTTCGCTCATTCATGCTTCTCCCCGCCTCTCGCGCTCTATTTCCGCGTTAGCCGTCGATCGGCGCAGCTCGTCTCGAGGGGCCGTCGGCGCGCGCCATTAGACTTTTATGTCTTTTCGCGAAGGGCGCCAAAAGATCGTCAATGTCATTCAGCAGCCGCAACCTTTCGATCCCGTCGGCAATCCCATTCTGATCGGCGGCCTTGGAACCGGCTTCGAGGCGATCTTGCAATATCGGGTCCATGACGGACATGACGAACGGCTCTAAGACTCCCTATAGGGCTATAGGGCCTTTCAGGCTTCACGCGATCCGTTTCTCGCAATATATGAAAGTGAAGCGGGCGGGAGTTCGCCCGCCCAAAGCGAGATAAATGAACGCGCACGCCAAAACGCCCGCCGTCGCCGCGCCGGCTCCGCTGATCGACGCTTTCGGCCGGGCGATCTCCTATGTGCGCGTCTCCGTGACCGACCGCTGCGATTTCCGCTGCGTCTATTGCATGGCGGAACATATGCGGTTTCTGCCGCGCCAGGACCTGCTGACGCTCGAAGAGCTCGACCGGCTCTGCGCCGCCTTCGTCGCGCGCGGCACGCGCAAGCTGCGCATCACCGGCGGCGAGCCGCTCGTGCGCCATGACGTGATGAAGCTCTTTCGGGCGCTCTCGCGCCATCTCGTCTCCGGCGCGCTCGACGAGCTGACGCTCACGACCAATGGCGCGCAGCTGTCGCGCTTCGCGCGGGAGCTGGCCGATTGCGGCGTCGAGCGCGTCAACGTCTCGCTCGATACGCTGGACGCCGAACGCTTTCGCGCGCTCACCCGCACCGGCGAACTCGACCGGGTGCTCGCGGGCGTGGACGCCGGGCTCGCGGCGGGACTCAAGGTCAAGCTCAACGCCATGGCGCTCAAGGGCGTCAATGAGGACGAATTCGTCCCGCTCGTCCGCTTCGCCCATGCGCGCGGCATGGACATGACTTTCATCGAGGTGATGCCGCTCGGCGAACTCGATGGCCCCGCCAGGGTCGATCAATATCTGCCCATGCATGTCGTGCGCGAGCGGCTCGGCGAGGCCTTCACGCTCGACGAGATCGACTACCGCACCGGCGGCCCGGCGCGCTACATGCGCGCGCGGGAGACCGGCGGGCGCGTCGGTTTCATCACGCCGCTCACCCATAATTTCTGCGAAAGCTGCAACCGGGTGCGCGTCACCTGCACGGGAACGCTTTATATGTGCCTCGGCCAGGAGGACGCCGCGGATCTCCGCGCGCCGCTGCGCGCCAGCGCTGGCGACGCGCTGCTCCATGAGGCGATCGAGACGGCCATTCTGCGCAAGCCGAAGGGCCATGACTTCGTCATCGACCGCGCCGCGCCGGCATCCGCCGTCTCGCGTCACATGAGCATGACCGGCGGCTGAGCGATGGAGCCCAAATCCGTCGCTTTTCTGGGCCTGGGCGTCATGGGCTTTCCCATGGCTGGGCATTTGGCCCGAAACGGCCATCGAGTCACTGTCTATAATCGCACGACCGCGAAGGCGGAAAAATTCGCGGCGGCGCATAACGCCGAGTGGGCGCCGACCCCCGCCGAAGCCGCACAGGGCGCCGCTTTCACCTTCTCCTGCGTCGGCAATGACGACGATCTGCGCGCGGTGGCCCTCGGCGACGAGGGCGCCTTCGCCGGCATGGCGCCGGGCGCGGTCTTCGTCGACCATACGACCGCCTCGGCGCAGATCGCCCGGGAGCTTCACGCCGAAGCGGCCGGACGCGGCGTCGGCTTTATCGACGCGCCGATCTCGGGCGGCCAGGCGGGCGCGGAGAACGGCCAGCTCACGGTGATGTGCGGCGGCGATCCCGAAATTTTCGCCAAGGCCGAGCCCGTCATCGCGTCCTATGCGCGCGCCTGCCGGCTGATGGGGCCGCCGGGCGCGGGGCAATTGACCAAGATGGTCAATCAGATCGCCATCGCCGGCCTCGTTCAGGGGCTCGCCGAGGCGCTGCATTTCGCCAGAAGCGCCGGCCTCGACGCCGAAGCCGTCATGGACCTTCTGAAGAATGGCGCGGCGCAGAGCTGGCAGATGGAGAATCGCACGAAAACAATGCTGGCTGGCGAGTTCGACTTCGGCTTCGCGGTCGAATGGATGCGCAAGGACCTCGCCATCTGCCTCGCGGAGGCGCGGCGCAACGGCGCGCGCCTGCCGGTCGCCGCGCTCGTCGACCAATTTTACGCCGAGGTCGAGAAAATGGGCGGCCGGCGCTGGGACACGTCGAGCCTCATCGCGCGTCTGGAGCGAGATCGTTCTTGACGAAAACGCTACGCTTTCCGTCAAAGCGTGACTTCCGCTCCTGAGCGTTAAGGCGCTTTTAAGGCCATTTGTGAAAATATTTTGGCGTTGGCGGAACTATTCGGCAGCGACCGCGTTTTCCCCCCGCAACAAGAGGAAGCGTCCAGGCTTGCAGCGTTTGAGTAGCGAGCAGGGCAAAATTCCCGTTCACCCTTATGGGGAGCCCTAAATCATGGCCGTTTCACGCGAAAGCACTTTCGCAAGCCGTACGTCGCGGATTATCCTTGGATTGACCGTCGCCACCTGCGTGGTTGCTGCTGTCGCAGCCGCGCCGTCGGCGCCAACTGGTCTCAAGGGCGAATCTGTGGCCGCTGCTGTCCAAGCCGCAGTGAGCCTTAACGACGACGGCCTGCGCCCGCTGGCGCGTGGACCGGCAATCCGTGTGGGGCGCGCCTATGGCGCCGAGGATGAAGACTGCACGCTCGTCATTACGCCGAAGGCTGACGAGAAAGGTCGTGTCCGTTATATGCGTAGCGTCTCCTGCGCGAATTAACGCCGAGAGTCGCGCACCCGGATTAAGGCCAATAGGGCTGGCCTTGAGGCGAGGATCGTTCGGAAACGAACATCTTCGCCTTTTTGTTTGCGCCATTGTTTAGAACTTCGTCTGCAGGCGCAGGCCGAGATAGCTCGCCCGCGCCCTGCGCGGATTCCAGGGGTCGATGATCTGCAGATCGCCGGAAAGGCGCAGCCAGCGCGTGACGGCGAAATTGTAGAAAGTCTCGACGCCGCCTTCGCTGCGCCGAGTGATGCGCCGCGCCTCCAGCCCATCCAGCAGGGGCTGGCTCAAGCCATAATGATAGAAACCGACGCCCCAGCGATCGTCTTCCCGCCCGGGCGTCAGATTATTTCCCGCAAGACCGACCAGCATGCTCCATCTGATGGGGTTGGGATTGCCGTCGGAGAGCGTCGCCAGCGTGAAGAGGCCCCAGCCGACATTGGGATCGGCTTCGCTCTGCTGAAAATATTGCTGAATGGCGTAGGAGGCGAAGCGAAAGCCCTTTTTCGTGATCCCGAGAAGGCGCGCCACGAGCGGCCGCCTTTCTCCCGAATCGTCGAGATCGAAGCCGCGGGCGTTGCTATAGGCGACGCGGAACGTGTGGAATCCGCGCAGCCCGCCAAGCTCGACGGGCACGGTCGCGACGACGCCGGCGCCGACGCCCCGCTCGAAGGGCCGTTCGATCACGCGCGGCTGCTGGGCGTTGCGCGGATCGGCGACCATCAGCTTGAGATCGACCAGCGAGGTTTTGAGCGCCACGACCGCGCCCAGGAGATAGGGCGGCGCGACGATCAGGCGGTCGGCGACGCTTTCGGGCGAGCTGACGCCAATGCCGGTCGAGGGAAGCGCAAAGGCCCGGTTCATGAACGTGTCGATCCCGCCGCCGCCGACGAGCGGCGTTTGCGAGGCGAGCGTCATCATGTTGAATTTCCCGGCGGTCACCGACAGATGCTCGCCGAGCTCCTGGGTGACGCTCATCGAGAGCGCCGAATGATAGCCGTCGCGCTCGATGAAGGCCTGAGCGGCGTTGACCGGCACCAGCGCCAGATCCTGCCGGTTCACATTACGGCCGAAGTAATGCTCATATTGCGCGTTGAATTTGAGGCCCTGCCAGAGGCCGAGCTTTTCGCCGTCGAGGCGGAGAAACCCGTCCATCTTGCCGCCATAACGGGCGGTCCGGTCGAGCGCGCCGGCGGGGATGCCTTGATAAAATTGGGTGATCCAGACGTCGACGTCGATCCCGAACTTGCGCAACTGCTCCTTGGGGCCGTCAGGCGTGTCGGTCAGCGACTTCTGCTTGGCGAGGGAGACGAAAGAGTCATCGGCGAAGGCCGGCCCCGCCGAGGCGAGAAAGGCGCAGGCCGCAAGCGCCGCGACTTGGCGGCGACAATTTCTGCCAAGGGAGGCGGCCCCGCTCAATTCGCCCTTCTCCTTGCGATCGTCACCGGCCAAACATGAATCAAATGGATTGTCGAGCTTAGCGCGCCTTCCGTCATTGTCTATTGACGGCGCGCAACGGTCGCGCGCTTTCGATAGGCCCCCTAGGCGATCGGGCGAAGGTTTCCTCAGGGTCTGGCTCATAATCTGTTTCCTCACCCTGAGGAGCGCCTGAAGGGCGCGTCTCGAGGGGTGGGAACGCCGAGAATCCCGCCTCTGGAGCATCCTTCGAGACGCCGCTTCGCGGCTCCTCAGGATGAGGTTTTCGCATTATGAGCCAGATAATCAGGATGAGGGCGAGGATGACCGTCTTTCACCCCCATTGCGTTAGGCGCCGCCCGCTTCCGCGTTGACGCTCCTGGCCGCGCTCCCTACTGTGCCGCGCTTCCCGCAAGAGTCACGAACGTCAAAGGCCCATGTCCGCACCGCTCCAATTGTCGTCCGAACTCGTCGACGCCGCGCGCGTTTCGCCCGCCTGGCCTTTCGAGGAGGCGCGAAAGCTCGTCAAAAGGATCGAGGCGAGCGGCCAGAAGAATGTGCTGTTCGAGACCGGCTATGGCCCCTCGGGCCTGCCGCATATCGGCACTTTCGGCGAGGTCGCGCGCACGAGCATGGTGCGCCGCGCCTTCGAGGTCATGACCGAAGGCAAGGTCGCGACGCGCCTGCTCGCCTTCTCCGACGACATGGACGGGCTGCGTAAGGTTCCCGACAATATCCCCAATAAGGAGCTGGTGGCGGCGCATCTCGGCAAACCCTTAACGCAGGTGCCGGACCCGTTCGGCACGCATGAAAGCTTCGGCGCGCATAACAACGCGCGGCTGCGCGCCTTTCTCGACGCCTTCGGCTTCGAATATGAGTTCGCGTCATCGACCGAATATTACAAGAGCGGGCGTTTCGACGCGGCCTTGAAGCACATGCTCGCCCGCTACGATGCGGTGATGGAGATCATGCTGCCGAGCTTTCGCGAGGAGCGCGCCGCGACCTATTCGCCGTTTTTACCCGTACATCCCAAGACCGGCATCGTCATGCAGGTGGCGCTCGACGGCTATGACGCGCAAGCCGGAACCATCTCCTGGACCGACCCCGACACGGGCGAGAAATTCACGACGCCCGTCACCGGCGGCCATTGCAAGCTGCAATGGAAGCCCGACTGGGCCATGCGCTGGTATGCGCTCGGCGTCGATTACGAAATGGCCGGCAAGGACCTCATCGACTCGGTGAAGCTCTCGGGCGCGATCGTGCGCGCGCTCGGCGGGCGGGCGCCGGAAGGCTTCAATTACGAGCTCTTCCTCGACGAGAAGGGCCAGAAGATTTCGAAGTCGAAGGGCAATGGGCTCACCATCGAGGAATGGCTCACCTACGCCAGCCCCGAGAGCCTCGCGCAATTCATGTATCAGAAGCCGACCGCGGCGAAGCGGCTCTATTTCGACGTGATCCCGCGCGCGGTCGACGATTACCTCTCTTTCCTCGACGCCTATCCGCGCCAGGACTGGAAAAATCGTCTCGGCAATCCGGTCTGGCATATTCACGCCGGAGAGCCGCCGGAAGCGGAAGTACTTGTACACACGGGCGAGGCGAAAGGGACCAGCGTCTCCTTCGCCATGTTGCTAAACCTCGCCACTGTGGCCAACGCCGAGGACCCGGCGGTGCTTTGGGGCTTTCTGCACCGCTATGCGCCCACCGTGACGCCCGAAAACCATCCGCGGCTCGACAAGCTCGTCGGCTACGCCGTCGCCTATTTCCGTGACTTCGTGAAGCCGGCGAAGAGCTATCGCGCCGCCGACGAGACAGAGCGCGAGGTCTTGCGCAAGATCGACGAGACTCTCTGCGCCCTTCCCGCGGGCGCGAGCGCCGAAGAGATTCAGGCGGCGCTTTACGACGTCGGCCGCGCCGCGCCGCGCTATCAGGATTTCAACGCCAAGGGCGCGACGCCCGAGCGTCCCGGCGTCTCCAATGATTTCTTCAACATGCTCTATGAAGTCCTGCTCGGCGAGAAGAAGGGCCCGCGCTTTGGCTCCTTCATCGCGCTTTACGGCGTCGCGGAGACGCGCAAGCTCATCGAGGACGCGCTCAAGGGCGCTTTTGTGGCGCGCGAAACCGCCTGATGCGCGCCGCCGAAGCCGACATTCTCATTGTTCCGGGCCTCTCCGGCTCCGGCCCGGAACATTGGCAGAGCCGCTGGCAGGCGAAGCTCTCCACCGCGCGCCGCGTGGTCCAGCGCGACTTCGAGAACCCGAAGCGCATCGAATGGGAAGAGACGATCGCGCGCGAAGTCATGGCGAGCGCGCGCCCGGTCGTCATCGTCGCGCATTCGCTCGGCGTCGTTGCGACGCTGCATGCGGCGCATCGCGTCGGCGAGCGCATCGCCGGCGCCTTTCTCGTCGCGCCGCCTTCCGAAGCCGCGATCCGCGAGCTGCCGTCCGTCGACAAGGCCTTTCTGCCGATCCCCCGCGCGCGGCTTCCCTTTCCGGCGGCGATGGTCGGCAGCAGCGACGACCCATACGCCGATCTGCTCTTCACGCGCCAACTCGCGCAGGATATCGGCGCGCAATTTATCGACGCCGGCGCGAGCGGCCATATCAACGCCGATAGCGGCCATGGCCCCTGGCCGGAAGGCTCGCTCGCCTTCGCCAATTTCATGGCGAAGCTCTAAGCCGTCATCAATTCGGAGTATTGACACCCTATGGGCAATCATCGAGTTTGACGCGGCGCGAGGGCCGCGGCTTCGCCACTGTCGGCGTCGAGCCGTTTGCAACTGCAATTTATTGAGAAGATTTGAGATGAGCGCCACGAAAACTCTCCGCGCCGCTGCGCTTGCAACTATCTTTTTCATCGCAAGCGCGCCCATTTCCCGCCCGATGGCGTTCGAGCGGCTCGAGCAGAAATCTTCCATTCCAGGCGCCGCCCTCTGGGACGAACAGGCCTGGAACGATTTCTATAGTTTGAGCCAGGGCTCGCGCCTTATCCCCTGGGACTGGATCAAAGCGCTGAAACAGGCCGACGGCCAACCCTTCCTCGCGGACGGACTCGTTCGTTACGGCTATCTCGCCAATCCCGAGAGCGCGACGCCGGGGCTGCCGGTCGGTTTCGTCGTGGCCGACGGCGTCCTGGGGCCGACCTGCTCCGCGTGCCATACGCGGCAGATCGAGGTCGAGGGCAAATCCTATCGCATCGACGGCGGCCCGGCGCTCGCCGACATAGGAACGCTCTGGGCCGATCTCGACACGGCGGTGAGCAAAATTCTCGGCGAGCCGACGGCCTTTTTGGAATTCGCCAAGGCGGTTCTCGGGAGCGGCTACGACCCCCAGAAGGAAGTCAAGCTGCGCGCCGAGGCAGAGCTTTGGTATGCGCGCCACCATGCGATCACCGACAAGGGCCTGCCCAAGGACAAGCCTTGGGGCGCCGGGCGCATCGACGCCGTCGGCATGATCCTCAACCGGGTGACCGGCCTCGATATCGGACCGGGGCCGACGCATCTCATTGTGGAAAATATCCGGAAGGCGGACGCGCCCGTGCGGCCGCCTTTCCTTTGGAACGCGCCGCGGCAAGACCATACGCAATGGCCCGGCTTCGCCGATAATGGCGACCGCATTCTGGCCATGGCTAGAAACGTCGGACAGGTCTACGGCGTCTTCGGCGAATTCTTCCCGGAGAAGGACGCCTCGCATCTTCTCGGCTTCAATTACGTTAAGGCCAATTCGGTCGACTTTAAAGGGCTGATCGATTTGGAGCGGCTGGTCGAGCGGATTGGTCCGCCGAAATGGCCATGGCCCGTCGACATGACGCTCGCCGCGCAAGGCAAGCTGATCTACGAGCGTCCCTATGAAGAGGGCGGATGCGCGGATTGCCACGGAATCGATCGCGGGCAGCCGCGCCTGCTCAATCCGGACACTTGGTGCACCCCTGTTCAAGACGTCGGCACCGACGCGCGCGAATATCAATATTTCGCGCCGGACTGGAAGGTCGACACCGGCGCGCTGACGGGCGCCTTCATTCCCTTCGTGTCGCAGCCGCTCGACAGGAAAGATGCGCCGGTCTCGGTGCTGGCGACCGCGGTGCGCGGCGCAATCCTGCAGCACTTCATTCCGGTCACGGTGAACGCGCTCGAGCGCAAGAAGGCCGATGTGGCGCTGGCGATTTTGCAGCCGCTGATCGAAGAACTGAAGGGCGTCTATAAAATCCCGGGCACGCCCGGGGCCGGACGCTGGGCCTGCCGCCGCGCGCCGGAGACGGAAGGCAAAATCAAATATGAAGCCCGCGTCCTGGAAGGGATCTGGGCGGCGGCGCCCTATCTGCACAACGCCTCGGCCCCCTCGCTCGCCGAGCTTTTGAAGCCGCCGCAGTCGCGCGTCGCGGATTTCAAGGTCGGTCCTGCCTATGACATTTCCACTGTGGGCTTGGCGGTCGAGCAGCCCAAGTCGACTTTCCTGATGAAAACGGATTGCAACAGAGGCTCCGGCGTCAGCCATTGCGGCCATGACTATGGAACGGCGTTGAGCGACGGGGAAAAGCGCGCGCTGCTCGAATATTTGAAGACGCTTTGATCGGCGCTGCGGGAAAAACGTCACGCGATTCGTTCCTCGGTCCCGCCTCAAGCTGAGCGCTCGTCCGATAAGCCCAAGCCGACGAGCGGTTGAGGAGCCGCGATTTGTCCGCGATTGCTTCGCTTTGCGGGCCAATCGCAAGTCCGACGCCTCCACGCGTTGAAATTTGCGTCCGTTTGCTCTAGAACAAATAAGGAACATAATTCAGAGCCGGACTGATGCTCACGCTGACCGAAAAGCTCGCAATCCTCGCCGATGCGGCGAAATACGACGCCTCCTGCGCCTCGAGCGGCGGATCGAAACGGGGATTCGATCGGCGGCAAAGGCGTCGGCTCGACCAATGGCTCGGGCATTTGCCATGCCTATGCGCCGGATGGCCGCTGCATCTCGCTGCTCAAAATTTTGATGACGAACTTTTGCGTCTTCGACTGCGCCTATTGCGTCAACCGCGTCTCTTCAAACGTGCGCCGCGCGCGCTTCTCGGTGGAAGAGGTCGTTTCCCTCACGCTCGATTTCTACAAGCGCAACTATATCGAAGGGCTGTTTCTCTCTTCCGGCGTTATCCGCTCTCCCAACGACACGATGGAGGCGATGACGCGCATCGCAAAGACTTTACGCCTCGATCATGATTTTCGCGGTTACATCCATCTCAAGACCATCCCCGAAGCCGATCAGGGACTGATCGAAGAAGCGGGACGCTACGCCGATCGTCTGTCGATCAATGTCGAATTGCCGAGCGCGGCCAGCCTGTCGCGGCTCGCGCCGCAAAAGCGGCTGGGGAACATCAAGAAATCCATGGGCCGGCTGCGGGCCGCAATCGACGGGCATCGGGAAGAGCGCAAGAAAAATAGCAAAGCGCCCGCCTTTGCGCCTTCCGGTCAGTCGACGCAAATGATCGTCGGCGCGGACGGCGCGCACGATATGGATATTCTTTCCATGAGCGCGACGCTCTATGCGAGCTTCCGCTTGCGGCGCGTCTATTATTCAGCCTTCTCGCCAATCCCCGACGCCGCGCAAGCGTTGCCGCCGGCGGCGCCGCCGCTTATGCGCGAACATCGGCTCTATCAGGCCGATTGGCTCCTTCGCAATTACGGCTTCGCGCTCGATGAAATCGACGCGGCGACTTCGGACGGCATGCTCGATCTAGAGGTCGATCCAAAGCTCGCATGGGCGCTCGCCAACCGCGCGCGATTCCCTGTCGACGTCAATCGCGCGCCGAAGGAGGCGTTGCTGCGCGTGCCCGGTCTTGGCGCGCGCGGCGTCGACCGCATTATTCGCTCGCGGCGCTTCACAACGCTCAACCTCATCGATCTCGGCCGTCTCGTGCAATCGCTGGACAAGGTGCGGCCTTTCATCATCGCCGCCGACTGGCGTCCCACTCGGCTGCTCGATCAAGCGCGCCCGCGCGAAAAGCTCATTCATGCGCCCCGCCAGCTCGATCTCTTCGCCGCCTGAGGTCTCTGTCGCGGCCCTCAATGAAAGTCGCGGCATGCGACAGGTTCACCTGGCGCTTATGCGCGACGACGATGTCGAGGGATTTTTGGCGCAGGCGGCCGACGCGCTGCGCTCGACGATGCGACCCGAGGACATTATCTGGTCGGTCGGCGCCTCCGCCGACCTCTTCGCGGCGTCAGCGCGCGTTGGCGAACGTATGGTTCGTTCAACGCCTCTTCCCCAACCTTTCATCGAGCTCGCGCGGAGCGCCGCACTTCATAACGATCGCGAGCGTTTCGCGCTCCTCTATACGCTTTTATGGCGCGTGCGGCGCACGCCAAATCTTCTGCAGATCGATTGCGATCCGCAGGTCGCGCGCGCGCACATTTTCGCCAAGGCGGTTCGCCGCGACATCCATAAAATGAAAGCCTTCATACGCTTTCGCCGGGTGTTGGCGCCAGACGGCGAGGAGGCCTTCGTCGCCTGGTTCGAGCCCGACCATCATATCGTCTCGGCCGTCGCGCCTTTCTTCGTCAAACGCTTCGCGAACATGCGCTGGTCGATCCTCTGCCCGCGCGGCAGCGCGCATTGGGATGGCGCAACCTTGACGATCGGCGATGGCGCGACGCGCAGCGATGCGCCCAGCCACGACGAACTTGAACGCGAATGGCGCGTTTACTTCTCCTCGATCTTCAATCCTTCGCGCCTGAAAGTGAAAGCCATGACCGCGCAGATGCCGAAGAAATATTGGCGCAATTTGCCGGAAGCGCCGCTCATCGCGCCGCTCATCCGCGACGCCGCCGCGCGGTCGTCGCAAATGGTCGCGGCTCCGCCGACGCGACCGTCGCGCTACGCGCGGCGCGGCGCCGCCCCGGCCCTGGACAAGTCGGCCATGATTGAGGCCGAAACCCTTGCGGCGCTCGCTGAGGAGGAGGTCGGCTGCGCCCGCTGTCCGCTTTATAAAAACGCCACTCAGGTCGTGCCCGGAGAAGGACCGCCGCAGGCGCGCGTGATGCTCATTGGCGAGCAGCCCGGAGATCAGGAAGATTTGGCGGGGCGCCCTTTCGTCGGACCCGCCGGCAAGCTGCTCGACATTGCGCTGGCGCGCGCAGGCGTCGCGCGCGAGATATGCTTCGTCACCAATGCGGTGAAACATTTCAAATTCGAACCGCGCGGCAAGCGCCGTCTGCACAAGAAGCCCGACGCCGGCGAGATCGACGCTTGCCGTTGGTGGCTCGATCGCGAACGGGCTTTGCTCCGTCCCGGGTTGATCGTGGCGCTCGGCGCGACAGCGATCCGCGGCGCGCTCGGCCGCTCGGAAGCCGTGTCGCGTCTGCGCGGCGAATTCATCGAGCTTGAGGACGGCGCGCAATTCCTGGCCACCGTTCACCCCTCCTCTCTGCTACGCTTGAAGGATGAGTCGGATAAACGCCAAGCATGGCGAGGCTTTCTCGCCGATCTTCGCAAAATCGCGAGCTGGATCGAAAAAGACGACGCGCGCATCGCGGGCTGAAGGCCTCGCGCTGATCGCGTCGCTGGCGGGCGCCGGCGCGGCCCATGCCGAGCTTCTGAAATTCGAAACGCGCGCCGACGGCGCGAATGAAGCGGTGTCCGCGATCGTCAAGATCGACGGAATCTCATACGATATTGCGGGAACTCTTTCGAAGCCGGCAAAGCCGCAGGGCGGCGCCAAGGCGATTCTGATCGAGGCGCAGTCGGGCGACGACCTCAAGGCGCTTGCGCTCCAACGCGGCCTCGCGGCGCTGACGCTCGATCTCGCTAAGCTCCCGGACAAGGCCAAGGAGCCTGCCTTACGCGATCTCGTGACGCATATTCGCGGCGCGCTCAAAATGAAGCGCGTCCTCGGCAGCGCGCAGGGCAAGGACGCCGACGCGATGGCAGGCGCGGCTTTCGACGGCCTGCTGCTGCATGACGCCAGCCGGTTTCCCGCCCCGCCCACGCGGGTCATCGAGACATGGGGCGCCGACGCCTATTGGCGCGCGGTCCCGCGCGCGGCGCCGGTGGGCGCCGAGCCCGCGACCAAGCGAAGCTTTTATCTCGCGGGGACGGCCGCGGCGGTCTCGCCCGACAATTGCGCCGCCCCCGTTAATACGCGCGCGATTGCCCCCGCCATGCGCGCGCTCCTCGTCGCGCTCGACGACTGGACGGCGAAAGGCCTCGTCCCGCCGCCGTCGCGCGCGCCGACCGCAGCCGAGCTCGCCAAGGCGGGCGACCTCAAATGGCCGAAAGTCGCGGGATTTCCCGCGCCGCCAGATCGCCTAAACGTAGATAAAGCGATCGATTCAAAAAATGGAGAGCGCGCCTTAAGCGAAAAGCGCGACTCCACTTCTTCGCAGCGCGCTCCCGAAGCGGCGCGCGACGTTCCCCGGATCGACGCCGACGGCAATGAGCTTTCCGGCCTGCGCCTGCCGGACCATGCGCTGCCGATCGCGACGTTCACCGGCTTCAACGCCAGGAAAGAAAAAGAGAAAGAAAAGGAGAAGGACAAGGTTGCGCCGGATTGCGTCGCCGGCGCGGCGATCCCCTTCGCTCCCGACAAGGCCGCGCGCGAAAAAAGCGCCGATCCGCGCCCCTCGCTCAATGAGCGCTATGGCTCGCGCGCCTATTTCGTCGCGACCATGCGAATCGTCGCCAATAAGCTCGTCAAGGAGCGGCTGCTGCTGCCGGAGGACGCCGACGCCTATGTCGCGGCGGCGAAGAGCGCTCCCTTCTAGGAAGGAAGAATCCTCCGCCAGCGTCGATGGATCAGGGCGGCGGCGGGGGCGCCGAGGCGGCCTGCGGCAGCGGAATCGCGCCGTTGCGCACGGCGTTCTGCGAGGCGAACATGTCGTCCTTCAGCCAGTTCGGCGGATCGTCCTCGCGATGGCGGCTGATGAGCGTCTTGTCGTTCTGGCCGAAATAGACGCGCACGCCGCCCCAGATCGCCTTATAGTCGTTTTCGCCGACGCGGCCCTCGACGAAGCCGGTGACCGCCGTATTGCCGAGGTTCCAGATCAGCGACTCGCCGCCGAGCGCGGCGGCGTGCAGGCTCCCGACATAACGATGGCCGACCGAGAGCTTGATGTTGTAGGTCGGATAAACGCTGATATCGATCATGTCGAAGAAGCGGCCGCGCGACGGCGACCATTGATAGGCGAAGAAATTCGGGCCGAAACCGAGCGGCGTGAAATGCGACGCTCCGTCCTCATAGCCGGCGACGCCCGTCACAGTGAAAGGCCCGTAATAGGCCGCGCCCTCGGCGCCGACGCGATAGCGGCTGTCGTTCAAGCGATTGTTATGGAGGAATCCGCCATAGGCGCCAAGAAGGCCGACGCCGGGATCGCGCCAGAATAAATGGCCGGCCCCGCCGCCGAGGAAGAAGCCGCGATGGCTGGCCGCGATGCCGTCGAGCTGCACGCCGAAGCTCTTGCCGAGCGGCGCGGTGAACGAGCCCAAACCGCCCGCCGAGACATTGGCGAGCCGGCCATAGCCCCGCCAATCCGACCAGCCTCCGAATCCCTCGAGCTTGCCGTTGACTCCGTCGACGGCCGGCCCCTGCGTGAAACCGGGCTCGAGCGGCGCCTTCCACCAGGAAGGCTCCGCAGCCGATGCGGCCGACTGGAACAGGGCAGACGACAGAGCGAAGGCGACCGCCGTGGAGGCGAGAAGCTGACGCGGATACGACATTGCGAATAAAGTCCCTTCTATGCTCGCCATCGACACCGGCACCCTACTGAGCTTCGGCGTCGCTGGCTGTCACATTGGCGCAACAGAACGTCCAAAATCTGTCCAGCCGCAAATTATTTTGCGCCGCACCATAGAAGTGGACGTCGGTTAATATTGCGGATCGAGACGGCCGCCGGCGGCGTTGAGCCGCTCGCCCAGGTTTTCGCGCGCGACAGGATCGACCACGGCGAAAGGCGCCGAGACGGCGGCGCCGGCGACCTCGCCCGCCGCCGAAACCGCCCCCGCGGTCATGAGGCCGAGGCGGTCGCCGACGCCCGCCTGGCCGTCCTTGAGCGGCTGGCCCTGCGCGAGCCGGACGCCGATGGAGCGCACGACCTGCGGCGAGGAGGCGAATGTGCTGTGCCCGAGGGGGTCGCTGGAGGCGATCGTGGTCAGATCAACGACCTTGATGCGATCTTCGTCCAGCACATCCCTGTAAGGCTCGACATTGGGGTCGACCGCGCCAACCCGGGTATTGCCCCAAAATTTGCGCGAGGCCGCGAGCGCCTCATCCTCGCGCGAGGCGAAAAGCGTGAAGATCGACGGCCGCGCGCCGATCTGCACGATCTGGCGGCGAAACACGTCGAAATCGACGTCCGGCGCGGCGAGCATGACATTGCGGATTTTCGGCGCGAGGCCCCGGTCGCGGATCGCCATCTGGCGCAGGGCCTCGAGCGTCACCCAATTTCCCATGGAATGGGCGAGGATGGAGATTTCGCCGACATTGGGATCGCGCTGCAGGGCCTGCAGCAGATTCTCCAAAGCGTCGCGGGAAAAGCTCGCGCTTTCGTGATCATAGCCATATTGCAGCAAGCGGCCGCGCGACGGCCAGGTGAAGAGCACCGGCGTCACGCGGGCCTCCGAGTCATGCACGATCTGCGCGAAGCGATAGACCGCCTCTTCGAAGCGCGTGTTGAAGCCATGGACGAAGACGAGGACCTGCCGCAGGGGCGTCTTGCGGATGCGCGCGTTGAAGGCGGCGATGGCCGCCTCGCGGTTCAGCACCGAGGCCTCGACGACCGTAAATTGACGCGAGGGGTCCGGCGTCGGCCCTTCCGGCCATTGCACCTCTCCAACCCTGCGATTGGCGTCCGGCGGAATGGAGACGGCGATGTCCGCGAAAGAGATGGACGAACCGCGCTCGCCCGAAAACATCACGCCGGGCTCGACCCCATCGGGACTGCGCGTCGTGACGACGAGGAGATCGACGACGCTCGCGCCGGGCGGCGCCTGATGCGTCGCGATGAGCGAGCCGTGCGGCCTCGCGGCGCAGGCGGCAAGGGAGCTCGCCCCAAGAAAGAGCGCGATGAGAAGAGCGATGCGCTGGGCAGCCATGCGTCCGCCATGGTCGAGATGAAATGAATGGTTCGGCAACGTCCCGGAACGCAGCCAATCGCTTCCGTCCGCCAATTTTGCGGCCGCAATGCGACGCGGCGCGTAATTGTGGACAATCCTAGGGACATCTCAACCAAACTGCGGCATGATGGCGGCGCTCGCCAATAAGCGAGCGTCGGAGACGGGGCTGGGACGAACGGTCTCCGACTTGCGCAGGGGGAAGCCGAAAGGCGTCCCCCTGTCTTTTCGGTCTGGCGTTAGAGCGCGGCTCGCGAAAAAGTGGACGCCGGTTTTTCGCGTCCAGCGCGCTCTAAGTTTTTGGAATCGATCACGTCATCTGCGTTTGGGCGGCTCCGCCTAAACGCAGCGTGATCTAGCGTCAAGAAGTCGTTCTGGCCAGAGCCTTTTCGATGTCCTTGAGCGGATGGCGCGTCAAATCCTTCGCGAGTTCGCCGACGACCTTGCCCTGCGCCTTGTGCGAGAGCTCCTTGCGGATGTCGCCGAGCGTACGCGGCGGGGCGACGATGACGATCTGGCTCAATTCGCCCGACTCGGCGGCGTGATTGATTCGATCCGCCATGGCGCGGGCGAAGCGCTCTTCCTCCAGCTCATGCCAGTCGGAGTCCTCGACCGCGCTGCGCACGCCGCCCTTGGAGGCGAAGCTGCGGCCAGGCTTGTCCGAGCCTTGTTCGCGCGTCGAGGGATTGTCGTCTATACGCGTCTCCACGATCCGCAGATCGAGAAGCTCGGCGTCGCCGTGGTTTTGAAAGAACAGGGCGCGCCGCCCGTCGCCGACCAGGACCCAGGCGCCGTTGCCGACGGAAATTTCGCTCATTATCGCCTCTCTCTGTGAAAAAGCCGCCCTACAGGTGGTCATTCGCACAAGAAAGGCAACGTGGCTATTCGCCGCCTTGAGCATGGCGGATCGCTAAAAAACGCCGCGCCCGATATGTCAGGCGGCGAGTTTCCGCTCCGCTGAGCCGTCAGCTTTCATCACGCCGAGCGCTGCGTCGGATTCGCCGCCGACGGGCGCCGGGTTCGCAAGCCGCCGCGCGTGGTCGCGGCGAAGGGCTCTCTCATTCCAGGCCCAGATAAGGATGCAGAGTCCGGCGACGCTCAACAGCGCCGTATAGGGCTCGCCGAGGCCTATGGACGGCAAGGTCGAGAAATCCGGCCAGCACTCCTTGGCGTATTCGCAGGCGTCCGACCAATCCTGCAACCATTGTTTGATCGCTTCCATGTGACCTCCTTCGCGCCGCAGGACAGGGCCGCCCGCCAATTCCGCCGCCAGCGCCGCAATCCTCTAGCGCATCATCGTGGCGAGAATTGTGCGCCGCAGCATATTCCGCGTCAACGCAACGCGCCTGCGGCATTTCGCCAGTGTTTGCCGAAGGATTGACACAAGCCGGATTTGGCGTGCGGCCCCGGAGAAGAAGCAAATCTCGCGCCGAAAAATGTTGCGCAACAATTCAGAAAAAAGCGGCCCGCAAGGCGCGCCGCCTTAACTTTCTTTAACTAAAGCCCAAGCGTCAGTCGCCTTACTCCGCGGCGACAGGCTTCTGGCGAGTCGCATCGCCACGGCCGGCGAGCAGGCCATCGATGGAGATATCTTCGTCCAGTTCGCTCCAGTGCAGCCCCTTGCGGCTGATCTCATAGCCGAGTCGTTGCGCTGGAGAAGCATGCAGAAGACGCGGGAACCAGGCGAGCGGAACCCCGAGCGTGCGCCCGTCGGAGAGTTCGACCCACATGTTGTCTTGGTCGAAACGCAGCGATTTAGCCGAAATGCTCATGCCACGCCCTCTCTATGAACGCCGCGCGATCTTGGACGATTTTCTCCAATAGGCGCAAGGTCCGCGCATCAAAGCCATCGCTATAGGCGAGAGCGACTGGGGCGAGCCAGAACTTGGCGTCGCCTTCCCCCTTTCGAACGTGCACATGGGCCGCTTCGCGCGGACTGCCCTCGTTGGAATAGAAAAAGAAACGGAAACCGTTTTGACGAAAAACGAGAGGCATTTCATGGCGATCCGAACTCGACGCCGCTCGTCGGCGCCGGCTATCCCTCCAGCAGCCTCCGCGCGATGACCTGCGCCTGAATCTCCGCCGCCCCCTCGAAAATATTGAGGATGCGGGCGTCGCACAGCACGCGCGAGACCGGATATTCGAGCGCGAAGCCGTTGCCGCCATGGATTTGCAGGGCGTTGTCCGCCGCCGCCCAGGCGACACGCGCTCCGAGCAGCTTCGCCATGCCGGCCTCGAGGTCGCAGCGCTTGCCCTCGTCCTTCTCGCGCGCGGCGAAATAGGTGATCTGGCGGGCGATGTGAATCTCGATCGCCATGGAGACGATCTTGTTGAAGACGCGCGGGAAGGAGAAGAGCGGCTTGCCGAACTGGATGCGCTCCTTGGCGTAGCGCAGGCCAAGATCCAGCGCGCATTGCGCGACGCCGAGCGCGCGCGCCGCCGTCTGGATGCGCGCCGACTCGAATGTCTCCATGAGCTGTTTGAAGCCCTTGCCCTCCTCGCCGCCGAGCAGGTTTTCCGCCGGAACTTCGAAATTGTCGAAGCCGATCTCGAACTCCTTCATGCCGCGATAGCCGAGCACTTCGATCTCGCCGCCGGTCATGCCCTTCGCGGGAAAAGGATCGCTGTCGGTTCCGCGCGGCTTTTCGGCGAGCAGCATGGAGAGGCCCTTATAGCCCTTCTCACCCGGATTGGTGCGCACGAGCAGCGTCATCAGATCGGCGCGCACCGGATGGGTGATCCAGGTCTTGTTGCCGAAGACCTTATAGACGCCGTCCTCCTGCGTCGCGCGGGTGCGCAGACCGGCAAGATCAGAGCCGTTGTTGGGCTCGGTGAAGACGGCGGTCGGCAGGATTTCGCCCACAGCGATCTGCGGCAGATATTTCTCCTTCTGCGCCTGCGTCCCGCCGACGAGAATGAGTTCGCCCGCGATCTCCGAGCGGGTGCCGAGCGAGCCGACGCCGATATAGGCGCGCGACAATTCCTCGGAGACGACGCACATGGCGATCTTGCCCATGCCTGAGCCGCCATATTCCTCGGGGATCGTCAGGCCGAAGACGCCAAGCTCGGCGAGGCCGGAAATCACTTCGAGCGGGATATAGTCGTTCTTCAGATGCCATTCATGCGCATGGGGGACGACATTGTCGGCCGCGAATTTGCGCATCTCGCTGCGGATGGCTTCCAGCGTCTCGTCGAGGCCCGAGGCGCCGATGGTCTCCGCCGCGGCGTGATGGTCGATGAGCTCGGCGAGGCGGGCGCGGTTCGCGGGCGTATTGCCCGAAAGGATCAGCCGATCGACGCAAGTGGGGCGCCGCGCGGCGATCTGCTGGCTCGTCAGCCCGAAGTCCGTGAGCCGGACGATCTCGCCCTGGCTCATCGGAATGCCGCCATAGACCTGGGCGAGGAATTCGGCGAAGCCGATCTGGTTCAGGAGTTCCTCGGTCTCGCCATAGGCCCCCTCCGCCGAGAGCCGCTCGGCGTAGTCGATGAGTTCGCGCAGGCCCTGCACATAGGTCGCGAGCCAGGCGAGGCCGTGGGCGGCGTGCTGGTCGGCTTCGAACAGGTCGTTGGCGATCTTGCCGTCCCGCGAGACACGCGCGCGCAAGCTCGCCAGCGCGTCCTGATAAAGCGCCTCGACGGCGGCGAGCGCCTCTTTCGCGTCACTCGTCCAATCGGCGGCTGCAAGTTTCGTCGCGACGGCTGCGGTCATTCTCTCTTGTCCGGAAGTCGAGGCGCCCCTCAGGCGCGGGTAAATTCGCGCCCTACATGCCGACATTTGGCCTAAGACGCAACCGCGCTGGTAGGAGGTGGTATCTCGGTTTGAATTCGGTTTTGGGTGGACGGAACGCCGGGGAGCGTTATGCTCATTCAGGGCTCGCAGGATTTGCCCAATCCGGCAGGAGAGAGGGCAGGACTTCCGCCCACTTTCGGTGGGTTTGCGTTACGGAAGGCAAGCGCTTTCAACTTTACTTCGTTCGCCAAGTTGCTGCCCTTCAACTTGTCGCGGGTGAGATCTTCCATATCGAAAACTTCGGCACACAGATCCTTGATGATCCTTACAGTCTCGTCGTCGGCTGTGCTCATAAATGTCTCAATCGCCGTGCAGAGCTTCTTGATCTTGGGCGAGCTCAGTTGAGGGATAGCATCGCCACAAACATAATATTTGATAGCTAACATTATATGCCACCTCAATTTGGAATAACGTTGGTCAATGCGTTTATTGCTAATCAAAAGCTTAATTCGGTATAAAGTATAGGCGGCGACATGATATACTTCTTCCAGATAGGCTGAATTGAAGACCAGCGATCTCATCTCGCCTGTCAGCCTGTTAGGATAGCGGCTGGCAACATCCGGCTTATCGAGAAACATCGCAGCAACGCATCGTGCCAACTCCTTAATATCAAAGACACGAATCGCCTTGACGTTCTCATCATGCGAAAATTGGTTCTGCCGACGCTCGAAATAGAGACGGAATTCGTCATCGGCACCGCGCGCCTCAAAATAGCGTTCAAGAGCTTTGACCGCATCGAGGGTGGCAAGAAACTGTTCCTCGTCAACTTTTGCCTGGCGATTGGTTGAGCGAACAATGTCATCGACCACACCTGGGTCCGACGTCTCGATCAATTTGAGCATGATCGTCGCGTCGTCGCCTATTTTTTCCCGGTTCTCGAAAAGTACGTTCGATGTCTGGCATCCATTCACGATCTGAAAGTCTCGGATAAATATCTCCAAACCGCCGACGCGCACATCGGGTGAGATCATGGTGATGCCGTTGTTGAGAACCCCAAATCGCTTTTGCTTAATCGGGTCGGCGATGGTCTCCGCCATCTCCTTGTTGACGTCCCCTTTAAGCCCGAGAAAATCGCGAACATTCTCCTCGAAGATGCGCGGACGCAGGCGACCATTCTTGTCGACAAGAATCTGATCGATGAAGTCCTTCGCTTTCACGGTAACCGCATAACCTTCCTCAATGCCCGGACTGCGAGGAAAGGCCGCGCTGCCCAGCACCCGAAGCGTCGCCTCAACCTGGCCCTCCGCGGCTTTCCACATCTCCACGATACTGTCGCGGTTAACGAGGATGACCTCGATATTGCTGAAATAACCAGTGTTTTCCAGCACGGCTTTTATGGCCTGTCGGGCCGCGAGAATTTCCCTATCTTCCGAAGCTCGCGCGGTTGTTGCAAAGAATGCCTGGACCTCGGGTTTGCCATCGCGGATTTTGCCGACGTGCTTCAGTACGCCGTCGAAGACCTCGCGCGCATTCTTAATATAATCGCTCTGCGGATACTCTGATTTTTCAGCAAGGAAGTCACTAATAGCCGATTCGAATGTATTTATCTCAGCCTTAGACCAAGAATCAGAAGTTTTCGATTGCGTAAAGACGATGACAACATCCGCATCTCGTTTCCGGCCGGTCATGGCCTCTTCGACTTCCTCGATAGACGATACATACGAGTCATCGATAAAGACCATAACGCCGTCAAGCCCAGGGTCATCGCCCGCGTAGACCAAATCTCTCGGGTCTATATGCTCTGCACAGTGCTGACGAAACACAACATAATTTAGAAATGCCTCAAATTGCTTTGCTTCCTGATCACTAACAGAGTTTTTCTTCTCGAAGTCATCGAGATGGCTTTTAACGACGCGATGCATGGGAAGCTTTCTTTTGATCTCAATTCGCGACCGATTGGCTGGTACTGAAATTTATACCCTCGGGCCATTCCCTCTCAAGGACGGAGTTGATCACGGCCGGTAGCGTGTCCCCGAGGTAACCAGCCGTTCGATGTGGGCATCGGGTCAAATCAAGCCATTCGTCGTCCACCTGGCGTGCGACCGCTAAGGCAAGCCAAAATTCAAACTGAGCCGCTACTGATGGTGCCGCTTATCGCGGCGCAGCGCGGCGATAGCCGAAGACGCCGAATGCGGCCAGAAGCAGCGCGGGAAACGCCACCCCGATGAGCGGGCTGGCGAGGCCGGCCGGGGGGCGCCCCACCAGCTCTTCGTCGGCCTGGGTGAATTTCGGCATCGCCGCGTAATCCTGCGCCGTCAGCGATGCGCCGGCCTTGGCGCGCGACAGGAAGAACTCGCGCCAATCGACATGGAAGTCGCGCACGCGGTCGAGAAAGGCGCGGTAGCGCGTCTCGCCGGAGCCGGCGATATCGGCCATCGCCTGAAAGGTCAGATAGGCGGGCGAGAGATAGCCGAGCCTGTCCGAGAGGCGGCGCTGGCGGGCGAGTTGCGCGTCATGTTCGGCGACGATCGCCTCGACGCGCTGAAACGCCGCCTCCTGCGTCGCGAGACGGCGCAGCGTCATCTCCTGCGAGCCGCCCGCCGGCTTGCCGCCGCCATGCTCGTCGGCGTAGCGGGCGAGCGAAGCGTCGCGCGCCTTGTCGGCGTCGGTCGAAGCGGCGCGCGCCGCCAGCACCATGTCGATGCGCGAGGGCGCGGGATGGGCGAAGGCGGCGAGGCTGTTGATCGCGGCGGGCGCGATCATGACGATCGCGACCCAGGCGCCGATCAGCGTCAGCGCGTTGAAGGCGGAGCTGCGGCCCAGCCCGTCGACGGCGGCGGCGAGCGCCGCCCAGAACAGCCCATAGAGCAAAATCACGATAAGCAGCGCGCCAAGGCCCGGCGAAGCGAGCCGCTCGGCGCCGCCGAAAATGAGGACGCCGGCGGCGACGGCGAAAAGCGTCGCGAGGATCGGCGCGCCGACGCGCGCGGCCAATTTGCCGGCGAGCGCGGCGCCGGGCCGGCGCGCCGAGGCAAGCGTCATCGCCATCGTCCCCTGCTCGCGCTCGCCCGCGAGCAGGTTGAAGGCCATCGCCAGAATGACGAGCGGATAGACGAAGACGATGACGAAGGCGAGGTCGGTCGCCCCCGACATCAGATTGGCGGGATTGTCGATCTCGTCGGCGAAGAGAAAACTGTCCTTCGAGCCGGTCGTGACCCTGATCGCGGGCGGAAGCAGATCGCTCTGTCCGGTCGCGACGAGCGCGAGAGGCGCGGGCGCGAGCGCGGCGACGGCCGCGGCGGGGCCGCCGCCCATGAAGGCGGCGT